>NZ_JBSHCT010000012.1:0-231361 GCF_053615935.1 Nocardiopsis sp. NPDC055879 | reverse complement strand
CAGCGAATCAACGTGCTTTGGGCGATGTTGCGGGACGGGCGCCCCTACGCCCGTCCCATCCCGTCGGTGGCTTGACTCAGACATTGAGATGCCCCGTCGGGTGCCGACTCCCTCCGGGGCGCTTCCGTTCGGCGTCACCACTTATAGGCGGGCGATGGCCTTGGCCGGGGCCTCCATGGCGTCGGCGACCACGCGCATGAAGCCCGCCGCCGCACCGCCGTCGCAGACGCGGTGGTCGAAGGCGAAGGACAGCTGCGTGATCTTGCGGACCGTCAGCTCCCCGTCGACGACCCACGGACGGTCGATGACGCGGCCGAGTCCGAGGATCGCCACCTGGGGATGGTTGATGATCGCGGCGCTGCCGTCGACCCGCAGTGACCCATAGTTGTTCAGGGTGAACGTGCCACCGGTGAGTTCGGCCGGGGTGGCCTTGCCCTCGCGGGCCCTCCGGGAGAGCTCCTTGATCTCGGTGTCCAGTTCGGCGGTGGTGAGCCGGTGCGCGCCCATGACGGCCGGGGCTACCAGGCCGCGGTCGGTCTGGACGGCCAGGCCCAGGTTGACCCCGTCGTACTGGACGAGTTCCTCGCGCTCGGTGTCCACCAGGCCGTTGAGCTCCGGGTGGGCTCGCAGACCGGCCAGGGCGAAGCGGGCGACGTAGGCGAGCAGGCCGGGACCTTCCGGATCGGACCGGCGTAGGCGCACCAGTTCGGTGGCGTCCACGTCCACCCACACGGTCGCCTCGGGGATCTCCTGACGACTGCGGGAGAGCGAGGCGGCGACGGACCGGCGGAACGCGCCCATCGGGGCCCGCCGGGACTCGGCCAGGCCGGTGCGGGTGTCGACGGTGCCCGGGGCCACCGGGGCCGGGGTGGGCGGGGGAGCGGGGGAGTGGACCGCGATCGGGGCGGACGGGGCCGGAGCGGTGGTGGAGGCACCGGCCGCCTCGATCGCGGAGCTTACGTCCCGTCGGGTGATGAGCCCGCCGGGTCCGCTTCCCTGGATGTCGGTCACGCGCAGCCCGGCTTCCCGGGCCATCTGGCGGACCAGGGGAGAGGTCACCAGGGGGACCCGACGGGTCGGGTTCGCGGGCTGGGATCCACGCGCCGGCGGACGGTCGCGGGGCCTGCGGCGCCGTCCCGTGGCCTGCGCTTCGGGGGTGCCGTAACCGATGAGGACGTTGCCCGAACCCGAGCCGGCGCGTTCCTCCTCGCGGTAGCGCTCACCCGCGGAGTCGGCGGCCGTGCCGGAGTCCACGGTGATGAGCGGCTTGCCGACCGCCATCACCTCGCCCTCCTGTCCGTGCAGGACGGTGACCGTCCCGGCGTAGGGGGAGGGGACCTCGACGATCGACTTGGCGGTCTCGACCTCGGCGATCGGTTGGTCGAGGGTGACGGTGTCGCCGACGGCGACCAGCCACCGGACCACTTCGGCCTCGGTCAGGCCCTCCCCGAGGTCGGGGAGGTCGAAGTTCTGGGCGGTCACTGGTCCTCCCACTGCAGGTCGTCGACGGCGTCGAGGATGCGGTCCACGCCGGGCAGTTGGTACCGCTCCAGCTTGGGCGGGGGGAAGGGGATGTCGAAGCCGGTGACGCGGCGGATCGGGGCGGCCAGGGAGTGGAAGCAGCGTTCGGTGACCCGGGCGACGATCTCGGAGGCCACGCTGGCGTAGCCGCTCGCCTCGGCGATCACGACGGCGCGACCGGTGGAGCGCACGGCGGCGCACACGGTCTCGTCGTCGAAGGGGACGGGGGAGCGCACGTCCACGACCTGGAGGCTGCGCCCTTCCTGCGCGGCGGCCTCGGCGGCCTCCAGCGCGGTGGGCACGGACGGCCCGTAGGCGATGAGCGTGGCGTCGGTGCCCTCTCGGCGGACGACGGCCTTGCCCAGGGCGGGCACGGGTCGGTCGAAGTCCACCTCCTCCTTGGCCCAGTAGAGCTTCTTGGGCTCCATGAACACGACGGGGTCGGGGGAGGCGATGGCCTCGCGCAGCAGGTGGTAGGCGTCCTCGGGGGTGGCCGGGGTGACGACCTTCAGGCCGGGGGTGTGCGCGTAGTAGGCCTCGGAGGAATCGCAGTGGTGCTCGACGCCGCCGATGCCGCCGGCGAAGGGCACGCGGATGACGATGGGCAGACCGACCCGGCCGCGGGTGCGGTTGCGGGTCTTGGCCACGTGGCTGGCGATCTGTTCGAAGGCCGGGTAGGCGAACGCGTCGAACTGCATCTCGACGACCGGGCGCATGCCGTTCATCGCCATGCCCACGGCCATGCCGACGATGCCGGACTCGGCCAGCGGGGTGTCGAAGCAGCGGTCCTCACCGAACTCGGCGGTCAGTCCGTCGGTGATGCGGAAGACGCCGCCGAGCGGTCCGACGTCCTCACCGAACACGTACACGGAGGGGTCCTCGGTGAGGGAGTCGCGCAGCGCCCGGTTGAGCGCCTGCGCCATGGAGAGCTTCTCGGTCGCCATGTCAGTTGCCCTCTCTGCTCAGTTCGTCGGCCAGGAAGGCGGCCTGCTCGTTCAGCTGTGGGGTGGGGTCGGCGAACACGTGCGCGAACAGTTCGGCGGGATCGGGGTCGGTGTTCTTCGCGACGCCCTCGCGCATGTGGGCGGCGACGGCCTCCGCCGCTTCGGCGATCTCGGCCCGCTTGGTCTTGGTGAGCACCCGCTTGCGCTTGAGGTACTTCTCCATGCGCGTCAACGGGTCGCGCTCCACCCACGGGTCGACCTCGCCGCCGTCGCGGTAGCGGGTGTCGTCGTCGGCGTTGGTGTGCGCCTGCATCCGGTAGGTGTGCGCCTCGACCAACCGCGGGCCCCCATCGGAACGGGCCGATGCGACGGCGCGCTCCAGGACGGCGAGGACCGCGGCGGCGTCGTTGCCGTCCACTCGCTCGCCGGGAACGCCGTAGCCGATGCCCTTGTGGGCGAGTGAGGGGGCGGCGGTCTGTCGGGCCAGGGGCACGGAGATGGCGTACTCGTTGTTCTGTACGAAGAACACGACCGGGGCCTTGAACACGGCGGCGAAGTTCAACGCCTCGTGGAAGTCGCCCTCGCTGGTGGCGCCGTCACCGCACAGCGCCATGACGACGGTGTCCTCACCGCGAAGGCGCGCGGCGTGGGCGACGCCGACGGCGTGCAGGAGCTGGGTGGCCAGCGGGGTGGCCTGGGGTGCGACGTTGTGCGCGTAGGGGTCGTAGCCGGCGTGCCAGTCGCCCTTGAGGAGGGTGAGGACCTCGACGGCGTCGACTCCGCGCGCGATGACGGCGGCGGTGTCGCGGTAGGTGGGGAAGAGCCAATCTCCGTCGGCCAGGGCGAGCGCGGCACCGGTCTGGCATGCCTCCTGCCCGTGGGAGGAGGGGTAGACGGCGAGGCGGCCCTGTCGGACGAGGGCACCGGCCTGGTCGTTGACCCTGCGGCCGATCACCAGGGAGGTGTACGCCTCCAGGAGGCGCTGGTTGTCGGGCATCGCGAGCCCGGAGCCGTCGACCGGGGTTCCGGTCTCGTCGAGCAGCTGTAGCGGCCGCTCGGAGGGGAGTAGGCCCTGGTGTTCAGCCATGCTGCAACCTCCTGGTGCGCGGAAGATCTGTATGCGGACATGGTGCTGTTTCCGGCCATCTGTTCGCCACAAACCGGACAGAATCAAGAAAATGTCATGAGGGAAGGACCAATAAGTGACAAAAGGTCTGAATATGTGACCCAGGACACCGCCGCTCGTGGACATGTGGCCCACGACTCAGGGGCGAGTGACCCTCACCCCACGTGTCGACCCATCGATTCGTCCCCACCTCGACTCGTCGCCGAACCGACACCCGGTGGGCTCACCGCGCCGCCATTCGGGTACCCGGGCGTCGTTAGCATGTACCGGTGCGGCGGACGGCCTGACCTGCGAGACGCCGCCGCGAACCGGACAACGCCAGGGCTACCAGGGGGAAACCAGACCGTGAGCGACGAGCGCGAGAACCTGACCTACGAGCTCTTCGGCACCGCCATTCGCGAGATGGCCCAGACGATCGCCGACGACGGGTACGAGCCCGACATCATCCTGTCCATCGCACGCGGCGGCCTGTTCGTCGCCGGTGGTCTGGGCTACGCCATGGACGTCAAGAACCTGCACGTGATGAACGTGGAGTTCTACACCGGCGTCGGCACCACCCTCGACATGCCCGTCATGTTGCCCCCGGTCCCCAACGTGGTGGACCTGAGCAACAAGAAGGTCCTGGTGGCCGACGACGTCGCCGACACCGGCAAGACCCTCAAGCTCGTGCACGACTTCTGCTCCGCGCACGTCGCCGAGGTACGTAGCGCGGTCATCTACGAGAAGCCGCAGTCGCTGATCAAGTGCGAGTACGTGTGGAAGCACACCGACCGCTGGATCAACTTCCCCTGGTCCGTGCTGCCTCCGGTGGTCGAGCGCCCCGACCAGGTTCGCGACGCCTGACCCCACGAATCGGCGTCGGAAGCGTCCAGCCCCGGTGTTTCACGTGAAACGCGGGGCGCTCCTCCCCGTCGACCTTTCCTTCGGCAATTATTCGGTCACCTGGGCATCACTCAGCGCAACCACGGGCAGGGGAGTGAGGGGAACACGACCGACACGGGGGACCGCCGACATGACCGACGTATCCAGCCAGGGGCCCGAAGCAGGCGACGAGCGCGAAGTGCTCACCAATCGCCAGGGCCACCCGGTCTACGACAACCAGAACCAGCGCACGGTGGGCGAACGGGGGCCCGCCACCCTGGAGAACTACCAGTTCCTGGAGAAGATCAGCCACTTCGACCGCGAGCGCATCCCGGAACGCGTCGTGCACGCGCGAGGGGCGACCGCGTTCGGCTACTTCGAGTCCTACGGCAAGTGGGGCGACGAACCGATCGAGCGCTTCACCCGGGCCAGGCTCTTCCAGGGCGCGGGTCGGCACACCGAAGTGGCCCTGCGCTTCTCCACGGTGATCGGCGGACGCGACTCCTCCGAGTGCGCGCGGGACCCTCGGGGTTTCGCCATCAAGTTCTACACCGAGGACGGGAACTGGGACCTGGTCGGCAACAACCTCGCGGTCTTCTTCATCCGGGACGCCATCAAGTTCCCGGACGTGATCCACGCGCTGAAACCGGATCCGGTGACCTTCCGACAGGAGCCGAACCGGATCTTCGACTTCATGTCCCAGACACCCGAGTGCATGCACATGATCGTCAACCTGTTCAGTCCCCGTGGCATCCCCGCGGACTACCGGCACCAGCAGGGGTTCGGCGTCAACACCTACAAGTGGGTGAACGAGACGGGCGACACCGTCCTGGTCAAGTACACGTGGATGCCCAAGCAGGGTGTGCGCAGCATGACCGAGGCCGACGCCGCCAACGTCCAGGCGGACGAGACCGGGCACGCGACCAAGGACCTGCACGAGGCCATCGACCGCGGTGACCACCCCGAGTGGGAACTGCTCGTGCAGATGATGAGCGACGACGAGCATCCCGAACTCGACTTCGACCCCTTGGACGACACCAAGACCTGGCCCGAGCAGGACTTCCCGCCCAAGCCGGTGGGTCGCATCGTGCTCGACCGCAACGTCTCGGACAACTTCGCCGAGAACGAGCAGATCTCCTTCGGTACCGGCGTCCTCGTCGACGGCCTGGACTTCTCCGACGACAAGATGCTGGTCGGCCGCACCTTCTCCTACAGCGATACCCAGCGGTACCGCGTGGGCCCCAACTACCTGCAGTTGCCGGTCAACCAGGCCAAGCACACCGAAGTGCGCACCAACCAGCGCGACGGGCTGATGGCCTACGGGCAGGACCAAGGCGGCGAGAACCCGCACGTCAACTACGAACCCTCCATCACCGGCGGGCTCCGGGAGGGACGGTTCCCCACCCATGACGAGCAGGGGCCGCAGATCCGGGGGCGCCTGACCCGTAAGCGCATCGGCCGCGCCAACGACTATCAGCAGGCGGGGCAGCGATTCAGGCTGATGGAGCAGTGGGAGCGCGACGACCTGGTGCACAACTTCACGGACCTGCTCTCCCAGTGCGTGCGCCCCATCCAGGAGCGAATGGTGTGGCACTTCCTCCTGGTGGAGGACGAACTGGGACTCCGGGTCGGCGAAGGGCTGGGGATCGCGCCCGGTGACGTGGCCGGCATGGAGCCCCTGCGCGGCCAGGACCTCACCGACGAGGACCGGGAGCGGCTGGCGAACCTGGGAGCGAACGGCCCCAGGGACGTGTCCGGGTTGACCATGACCCACTGCGTGCCCAACGAACGCCACGTGGTCGAGCGCTGAGGCGCCGTCCACCGAACGACGGCGCGGCCCCGGTTCGACGGCGAACCGGGGCCGCGTCCCGTGTGAGGGGGCTACGTCTACTTGGCCCCGGCGACCTCCTCGACGTGCAGGTCGACGCCCTGGATGTCCTTCCTCACCAGGGAGACCGCCACGAAGGAGATCACGGACAGGACCACGATGTAGACGCCGATGGTCCAGGAGGCACCGAAGTTGGTCAGCAGCAGTTCGGCGATCATCGCGGCGAAGGCGCCGCCCAGGATGGCGCCGAGCGCGTAACCGATGGAGACACCCGAGTAGCGCACCTCCGCGGGGAACATCTCGGCGTACAGCGCGGACTGGGGGCCATAGCTCAGCCCGAAGGTCAGTGTGAAGACGAAGACGCCGAGGAAGTACATGTAGATGTTCCCGGTGTCGACCATGAACCACATCGGGATTGCCCAGGCGGCGAGTAGGACGTAGCCGATCTGGAAGGTGCGCACCCGGCCGATCCTGTCGCAGATCCAACCCCCGTACAGGGTGGAGATCAGCCAGCCGAAGGACGCCAGGGTGGTCGCGAGCAGGACCGGACCGCGTTCCATGCCCAGACCGAACTCCTCGACCGGACGCGAGGCGTAGGTCGCGAGGAAGGCGATGACCAGGTAGCCGGCGGCGTTGTTGGCGACGAAGATCAGCGCGGACAGGACGACCTCGCGGGTGTTCTCACGGAACAACCGACCCAGCGGGGCGGAGGACTTGGCCCGGCGCTCCTGCATGAGCTCGAAGACCGGGGACTCCTCGACCGTCTTGCGGATGAGGTGACCGATGATGATCAGCACGAAGGACAGCAGGAACGGGATGCGCCAGCCCCATTCGAGGAAGGCGTCGGCGCCGATGATCGCGGTGATCAGCCAGACCACGAAGGTCGCCAGGATCATGCCGCACGGCACGCCGATCTGCGGGTAGGCGCCGAAGTAGCCGCGCTTGTTCACCGGTGCGTGTTCCACCGACATCAGGGCGGCACCGCCCCACTCTCCACCGGCGGAGAAGCCCTGGAGCACACGCATGAGGATCAGCATGATGGGCGCGGCCATGCCGATCTGGGCGTAGGTCGGCAGCAGGCCGATGGCGCAGGTGGCCAACCCCATCAGGATGAGGGTGGCGACCAGGATCTTCTTGCGCCCGAAGCGGTCGCCGAGGTGCCCGGCGACGATCGCGCCGAGCGGTCGGAAGAGGAACGAGATGCCGATGGTGGCGAAGGACAGCACCTGAGCGACGGCGGGGCTGCTCTCGGACAGGGGCGCCAGGAAGAGCGGGGCGAGTACGAGGCCCGCCGCCTGGGCGTAGATGAAGAAGTCGTACCACTCGATGGTGGTGCCGACCATCGTCCCCGCGAGGACCTTTCGCCTCTCCTTCTGGTCGAGTGGCCGGGGGCCGGGGGTCGCGGCGTCGGAAGTCGCCATCAATGCTCCGTATTTCTCAGCCGGCCGTGGCCGGATTCGCTGGCGGGGCCGCGACGCACACTCCGCTCCGGCCGCGACGGGTGTCACGACACGGAGGTATTTGGACGGTATGCGCCTGAGCCCTAGGACACCATGGCATGTGAGTCAGAGCACTTTCTACACCAGGGTCCAAATATTCGCAGCTGGGACCCTATGACCTGACCGAACGGTCGGTGGGGAACCATGGTTGTTCAGGCACTTCGAACACCACGCGACCACGCGGTCACGGTGAAGGGTCGACAAATCCGCACGGCGACAAGTCCACATGCTGAGACGCCGTGGGCGCCCGCCGCGGGGTACGGACGACGGTGCGCTACCCCGCCCGGTCCACCTGACGTCGGGCTCCGCGCACCTGGGGTACGTGCCGGGTTCCCTCCCCGTGACGGAGGCCGTGGCCGAGGAGGTCCTCTCGCTGCCCCTGTACCCCTCCCTCAAGGACTCCGATCAGGAGCAGATCATCACCGCTGCGCACGAATCGCTTGACGCAGTGTGACATCCTCCCGTGGCTGTCATCCGGTTTCCGTGACAGCGCGGTACTTACCCGTGTGAGAGCCGCGCTGTGACAGTGAAGGCATGTCCACACCACCGCTCACCGAACTCGCAGTCGAAGTCGACGGGCTCTGTTACTCCTACGGTTCGTTCCAGGCCGTCAAGGACGTCTCCCTGCGCGCCGGTCGAGGTGAGGTGTTCGCCCTGTTGGGTACCAACGGCGCAGGGAAGACCACCTCGCTGGAACTGATCCAGGGCTACCGGAGGCCGGACGAGGGCCACATCCGCGTCCTCGGCCTGGATCCCTTCCGCGACCGCCGCGACCTGCGTCGACGAACCGGCTTCATGCTCCAGGAGGCCGGTTTCCTCACGGAGATGACCGTCCGCGAGATGACACACCTCTGGAGCTCCATCTCGGGTCGTGTCGACGACGTGGACTCGGTCCTGGAGCGCGTCGAACTCTCCCACCGTGCCGGGGTCCGTCTGGACAAGCTGTCCGGCGGCGAGAAGCGACGCCTGGACATCGCACTGGCGGTGTGGGGCTCCCCCGAGCTGGTGGTGCTCGACGAGCCCACCACCGGGCTGGACCCCGAGTCCCGTCGGCGCCTCTGGTCCATGGTCGACGAGCTGCGGTCGAACGGCTCCACCATCATCCTGACCACGCACTACCTCGAAGAGGCCGAGTCCCTGGCCGACAGCCTGGCCATCATGCACCAGGGACGTGTCGCCGTCGCCGGGACCAAGCGCGAGGTCCTCGCCTCGTACCCGGCCACCATCACCGCCCGCCTGCCCGACGCGGAGGCGGACCGGCTGCCCGCCCTGTCCGCCGTCCCGACCATGGAGCGGTACACCGACGGTTCGGAAGCCTCGCTGCGGATCGAGACCTCGACACTCCAGACGGACCTGACCCTCCTCCTGAACTGGGCGGAGCGCCAACGGTTCACCCTGACCGACCTGCACGCCCAAGCCGCCACCTTGGAGAACCTCTTCCACGCGATCCGGGTGGGAGACGAACGGCTCTCCTCGGACGAGCCGCCGAGCACCGACGCCGAGCACCGCGTCAAGGAGGACGTGACCACGTCATGACGACGAACGAAACGCGCCCGGCCGCCCCGGACCGGACCATGATCCGCTCACGCGGGCGGTTCGCCCTCATGATGGCCTTCACCCTCACCGAACTACGGCTGCTGACGCGTCGCAAGGGCGTGCTCGCGGTCGCACTGCTCCTGCCGATGATGTTGGTCGGTCTCTCCTACCTGGGGCAGCGACCGGAGGGCTCGGAGCAGTGGGGCGCCACACTCGGCGTGTACTTCATGTACGCGCTGATGATGACGCCGTACATGAGCACGGCGACGCAGCTCTCGTCACGTCGGGACACCTTGGTCTACAAGCGACTGCGAACCACGGAGCTGGACGGCGCGGAGCTGATCGCCGCCAACCTGCTCGCGGTCGCGGCGCTCGGCCTCACCCAGATGCTCCTGATGCTGGCCGTGTTCCTGGTGACCGGCGCCCCGGCACCCGAGAACCTGCCGTTGGTGCTGGTCGGGGTCGTCCTGGGGCTGATCCTCGCACCCACCCTGGGCACCTTCATCGTGTCCATCACCGGCAACCACGAGCGCGTCATGTTCACGATGATGCCGCTGCTCATCCTGGCCGTCATCGGCGCCCAACTGCTCGACCACCCGATCGAGATCGTCTCCTGGCTCTCGATCCTCGTCCCCCTCGTCCCCGCGGCGGACCTGATCACCAAGGGCTGGGGCGGCTCGGGAGCCGGACTCCAGACCCTCCCCCTACCGGTGTCGCCGGTGGTCGCCGACATCGTCCTCCTCGTGGGGTGGACGGCGCTCGCGATCTTCGTGACGACGCGTACCTGGCGGTGGGAGCCCCGTTCCTGACCCCCGGGGACGGCGCCCCGAAGCCATCGGACCCACAAGGAGAAGACCATGAACTTCCTGTACGCCCTCTCCGGCCTCAAGCCCGGTACGAGCGTGGCCCAAGAGGTCCTCGTCCAGCTCATCACCATCGGTGTCGTCGGGCTCATCATCCACCTGTTCGTCTCCGACCGGCCGTTGATCCAGATCCTCGGCATGGCGGCCATCCTGGTCTACTCCGTCGGTCGGGTGGTCGTCGTCATCTCCGCCCAACGCGCCGACCGCTCGACCTCCGACCGCTGATCGGGTCCGCGGAGGAACCACCGGGTGTCGCGCTCTACGCGCTACGGCACCGGCTCGGACACGGGTCCGGGACCCTGACGGCCGGCGAGGCACAGGCGGTGGAGGAGTTCTGCTTCCTCACGCGTGCTCTGGGGTCGTCCCTGGGAGAGCGACCGCCGTCGCTCACCACCGACGTCGTGCCGGGCGAGCGGTCACCGCCGCCGGCACCCGGGCCACGAGGGTGAACGTGCCGTCATGCTCCTCGGCGGTCAGTTCGCCCCCGTGTTCGGCGACACGTCGACGCATGCCGACGATGCCGCTGCCCTCGTCGGCTTCGGAGGAGGTGTTCACCGGCGGCACCCCGTCGTTGCGCACCGTGAGTTCCAGGTGATCCCCCTCGCGCGACCAGCGAATGAGGCAGGTCGTCGGGGTCGCGTGCCGCAGCATGTTGGTGACCGACTCGCGGATCACGCTTCCGAAGACCCCGCTCGATCGCTCGTCCACGTCGTCGAAGTCGCCCTCGATCTCGCAGCGCACGGAGGCCGATCGCAGCAGCCGTTCGGCGGCGCGCACCTCCTCGGGCAGGTGGGTGGCCCGACGGTTGCGCACCAGTTCCCGTACGTCGTGTACGGCACCACGCGCGACCGACTGGATCTCCTCCATCTCAGTGCGGGCACGCTCCGGTTTCGCCTCGACGAGCCGTGCCGCGAGTTCGCCCTTGAACGCCACGACCTCCAGGGCCCGGCCCAGGATGTCGTGCAGGTCCTCGGACAGACGCAGCCGCTCCTCGGCGACCGCGAGCCGCAACGTCGCACGCTCCGCGCTGACGGTGCGCTGCCACAGCATGGGACCGGTCGCCTCCCAGTACCCGATGAACATGACGACGAAGAAGGAGAGCAGGGCCTGCTGGCCGCTGTCCGCTCCGGCCTCCTGCGCCTTCACCAGGTACACACAGGTCGCCGCCGCCAACCCGACGGAGAGCGCGTAGTAGGGACCGAGTCGGTTCCGGTACAGCGTGATCACGTCGGCGATCGCGGTTCCCGGCAGCAGCAGCCACATCCAGGGGACGGCGACCCACTCCGTCGCGAACCAGGTGGCCACCAGCGAGACCAGCACCAGCGTCCACGTGATGACCGCCCGGTAGGGCGGCGAGGGCCGCCAGGGCAGGACGTCGAACGTCAGGATGCGCACCAGGAAGAACAGACCGACCAGCGCCACCAGGAACAGGGCCCGGAGCGTCCCGGGAAAGACCGCGATCAGGGTGACCACCGGGACGACCACCACGAACATCATCGTGAGGTAGTGGCTCCTGCGCACGTGACGGAGGACCACACCGTCCGGGGTGATGGCCTCGTCGAGCCGTCGGCGATCGCTCATGGGCCCGCTCCCTGAAGGGTGACGTCGGCGTGCGGACCGATCGTACAAACGATTCCCGGGCAAGGAAGGCGTCGACGGTATGAAGGGCGTCCTCCTCATCTGCGCACCCGACTCGCTCACCCCGTTCCAGGCACTCCTGGGGACCACGTGTTCCACGGGCCCGGCTTCCACGACCAGGACGTGGTGGACATCGCCCGGGACCTCACCGGTCCGTTCACCCCCGCGTGAACCGCCCCGGGACTTCTCTGGCACGCTCCGCGAGGTGGCGGCGATAATGGCCCTACCGTGCGACAGGGCGTCGCACAAGGACGTTCCCGGGGAGGAAGACCTGATTCGCGTACTGCTCGCCGAGGACGAGGCGATGACCCGTGAGGCCATCGCGGCTCTGCTCGATCTGGAGCCCGACATCACGGTGGTCGGCCAGGCGGACAACGGTGGCGACGCCTTCAGGATCGCGTTGGAGTCGCGCCCGGACATCGCCATGCTGGACATCGAGATGCCCGACGGTGGACTCGTGCTCTTGGGAAGACTGCGCAAGCACTGCCCCAACGTGCGCTGTGTCATCCTCACTCGCCACGCCAACCCGGGAACGCTGCGGCGGGCGTTGAAGGAGGGGGCGACCGGCTTCATCGCCAAGAGCACGTCCGCCCAGAGCCTGTCCAACGTCCTCAGGCGCGTCGCGGTGGGGGACAGGTACGTCGACCCCTACTTGGCGGCCGACGCGCTGGCGGAGCCGAGCTGTCCACTGAGCGAGCGGGAGCTGAGCATCCTGGCCGAGGTCGACCAGAGCACCACCACCAAGGACATCGCCGCCAAGCTCCATCTGGCCAACGGCACCGTGCGCAACTACCTATCGGGGATCCTGGAGAAACTCGACGTCAAGACCCGTTACGAGGCCGCCGAGCTGGCGCGTGAGGCGGGCTGGATCTGAGCCGCCGGCGCCCAGGCCGTTCAGGAGGACATGAGCGTCACTCTGGACGAGGGTGTCGACGCACCGAGCACCATCCCCCGCAGCATCACCATCTCCATCACCCTCGATTGCCAAGAGCCGTCGAGTTTCCTTCCCAACGGTTCGGGCCGGCCACCACACGGAGGCCGGCCCTCCACGCGTTCGTGGACACTTGTCGACATGACGACGCGCCTCGTTGTCGACATGACGACCCGAGGGTCACCCACGGAGTCGTGCCTCGGCTCCCGTCAGGATCAGGTCCAGGGCCTGGTCGAAGTAGGTGTTCTCCACCGCCAGGGCGTCGGCCTTGGCCACCGCGGCGGAGACCGCGCCCTCGTGACCCTCGGGATGGTCGGTCTTGGCCACCCGCATGGCCACGGCCGACGTGGCCGCACCGAGAATCTGGTTCGACACCGCCCTGATCATGACCGCCTGACCCTCCTCGTCGGCACCGGACCCCTGGATCGCCTCGACGATCCGCCGTGACAGGGCGATCGCGTTGGGGCCGAGCAACGGTCTCGAACCGGCGAACTCGGCGGCCCACGTATGCTCGGTCAGGGCCATGTAGAAGCGGCGTGCGGCCTCCTTGATCGCGAGGTCCCAGGGCACGTCCGCGCCGGGGAGAGCCGAGGCGGCCCCCGCGAGGATCTCGTCCACGGCCAGGTCCACCAGATCCTCACGCCGCTCCACGTACCAGTACAGACTCGTCGCGTGCACCTCCAGTTCGGCGGCGACCTTGCGCATGGTGAGAGCCGAGGCCCCATCGCGGTCGAGTAGGGCGATGGTCCCTCCGACGATGCGGTCCCTACTCAGTGCCGGCTTCGCACGGCGTTTGCGCGGCGAGCGTTGGAAGACGCTCTCGAACTGCTGCTCGGATCCTGTATCAGCCATGCTCGACAGCATATCCGCAATCCTACGTTGTATGTATCTATCCAACGGTGTATGTTTCTGGGCATGGCAACAACGAGCTCCTCCACGCACCCCCTGTCCTCCGCCCCCTCCACCCCCGATCAGTCACGCACGACGGTCGTCGCCCCCCACGGACTCGGCGTCTTCTTCCTCCTGGCCTTCGCCTTCTCCTGGACGACCTGGTGGATCTTCCCTCGCCTGTTCCCCGGCGCCGACCCGATGCCGGCCGTCGTCATCGGGGCCTTCGGCCCGATGGTGGCCGCGATCATCGTCACCGCGGCCACCCAGGGCCGCCAGGGGGTGGGCGCGCTCTTCCGCCGCCACTCCCTTCGCCGCAGAGGCGGACTCCTGCCCTACGCGGCCGCCGTCCTGATCGTTCTCGCCATCGCCGGCTCGGCGGCGCTGCCCGTCTACCTGGGTCAGGCCGACCTTGACGAGGCCGCCCTTCGGCAGGCCCTGATGACCGTTCCGATCCAGTTCCTGGTCATCGCCCTGGTCGGTGGCGGCAACGAGGAACTCGGCTGGCGAGGCTTCGCCCTGCCGCGCCTCCAGGGAGCGCACAGCCCCCTGGCCGCGAACGTGATGCTGGGGATCATCTGGGCCGTCTGGCACGCCCCGCTGTTCTTCATGGAGGGCACCTCCCAGTCGAACATCCACTTCCCCTCGTACGTCCTGCTGTGCCTCGGGATCACCGTCGTCCTCGGCTACGTGTTCAACTCGGCCCGAGGCGGGGTGATCGCCGCGGTGATCACTCACGCCGCGATCAACGTCGCCTCGGGACTCAAGGGTGTGGCCGTGGGCGCCCCGGCCTCGCCCATCGAGGTCGGGCTGGTCCTGCTGGTCGCCCTGTTCCTTCTGGTCTGCACCCGCGGACGCCTGGGCCTGCCTCGGAACGCCGGCGTCGAAGGCTGACGACGAGGACTGACACGACGATGACGACCCTGCCCGCGCGGGCAGGGTCGTCATCGTCGTGTTCCCCACCGGGTGTGACGGAGACAGCGATCACGCATCGGTTCGCTCTTGGTTCTCGGTCGGCCCCATGGCCTCATTGCGTTCTCTAGGGTGCCGGTATGGACACACGAGTGACAGGCCTCCTTGTCGAGGACGGGAAAGTACTGCTCTTGGACCAGGACACCGACGGCCCACGCAGGTGGAGCTTGCCAGGTGGACGGGTGGAGGAGGGCGAATCGCTCGGTGACGCCCTGGTTCGCGAGATGCGCGAGGAGACAGGGATCAAGGCCGAGGTTGGGCGCCTGTTGTATCTGTGCGACCACATCGTCTCGGAAAAGGATGTGCACGTCGTGCACATCACCTTTGAGGTTCGCCGTACGGGTGGTTCTCTGGGGGACATCTCGGAAGGACTCGACTCGCGGCCGATCCGAGGAGTGGAATTCGTGAAGACCGGGGACCTACCCCACCTCGGATTCAGCGAACGCTTCGCGCGTTTGGTCGAGGACGGATTTCCCGGGGCCGGTTCCTACATGGGACCCAAGTCGGCGATCGGTCTGTGACAGGACGCTGATCAACTTCCGGTCAGGGTCAGCCAAACCGTCGTGGCCTCCGAGCTCGCCAGAAGTGGCGCGTTCCCGTGACGGCCACTCCGCTATGGCGGGAGCTACCGGGTGGCCGCCGCGGAGCTCCTGGAGCTGTTGGGCGTGCCACTGGCAAAGAGGGAAGCGTCGGCCAGAGCCGGGTCGACATGGCGATTCGATCTGTTGTCGACTTGGCGTCCTGTCGATACCCCTCAAGTACCGGGGGAGCACGGGCTCGGCAGGGGTCGGGCGTGGGGCTCCACGGTCAGATGACCGGTCGAAACAGAAAGAGCCCTGCTCTCCGAATGGAGAAGCAAGGCTCTGAACCGCACAAATCGAGTGGGCGTACCAGGACTTGAACCTGGGACCTCATCCTTATCAGGGATGCGCTCTAACCGACTGAGCTATACGCCCTCGTTCCGTCAGGAACTCTACCGTATCCCGGGGGCCTGGGCGAACCGGAGACCTCCTGGCACGAAAGAGGTGACGCGGGATGAACCACGTCCCTCTTCACCTCCCATTTTAGCCCGTTCACGACAGTGCTCGGACCGATCCGGAAGGTTCGTCGGGCCCGGCTCTCAGCAGCAGAGCCGGGCCCGACGGACGAACGAAGGCTACTCGGCCTCGGAGAGGGTGACGTCGACGCCACCGACCAGGTCCGCGACCAGGTTGTAGACCATCGCCCCCACCGTGGACAGGGCGGTCAGAAGCACGACGTTCAGCGCACCGACGACACCGGTGTAACCGAGGACGCGGCCGGGGGAGAACCAGGCGGCCGGGTTCAGACCCAACTCGTCGTCGCCACCGTCGCCCTCCAGGAGAGCGTTGATCATGTTGGTGAGTTCGTCGAAGACACCCAGCATCGACAGGACCGCGTAGATCACCGCGACGGCGACGAACAGGATGATGAAGCACACGAGGGCGACCACGAAGCTGAACTTCATGACCGACCACGGCTCCACCCTGGAGACGGTCAGGTGGGCCTTCCGACTCGCCAGTGTCGCCTTGACGGCGGTCGGGCTCGCCGGCCCGGGGCTCGCCTTGGGCTCCTCGGGCGTGGACGGAGTCTCGGACTCGGGTTCCGGCGTGGACTCAGGTGTGGACTCGGACTTCACTGTGGCGCCCCCCGATTCCTGCTCGGCCGTTGTCTCCGAGGAGTCCGCAGCGGTCGGTTCCGCCGTCTCCACGTTCGAGTCCCCTGCGACACCCGCCGCGTCGGAATCTTTGCTGCTGGTGTTCGACTGATTCTCAGACATAGAAACGTTTCCGCTGGACTTTCATTGGGACGGATCGATCCGTGGGTCCCGTGGGGCCGCCGAAACGAACCCCACGGGACGTACTGCGTATAACGCGCAGTCTAGGCCTCGTTGTCTCCTTCACCCGAGACCTGACCGTCACCCGTGTCGGCGTTCGCGTTCTCGGCCGCTTCGACCGCGTCCGCGACCTCCTCGGCCTCCGCCTCTTCCGCGGCCTCCGCGTTGGCGGCCACGGCGACGATCTTGTTGCCCTTGTCGAGGTTCATCAGGCGGACGCCCATGGTGGTACGCCCGGACTGCTTGACCTCACCGGCTCCGGTGCGGATGACACCACCGGCGGAGGTGATCGCGAAGATCTCATCGACCTCCGGGTCCACCATCAGGGCGCCGACCAGCTTGCCGCGGGCCTCCACGACCTTGGCCGTCAGCACACCCTTACCGCCACGGTTCTGCGTCGGGTACTGCTCCGAGAGGGTCCGCTTGGCGTACCCGTTCTCGGTGGCGACCAGGACGTCGGTCGAACCGTCACCGGGCCGGATGACGTCCATGGACAGCAGGTAGTCGCCCTCCAGGAAGCGCATGCCGATCACACCACTGGTGGCGCGACCCATGGGACGCAGCGACTCGTCGGAGGCCGAGAAGCGGATCGCCTGGGCGTCGCTGGAGATCAGCAGCAGGTCGTCCTCGGAGAAGACCAGACGGGCGGCGATGAGCTCGTCGTCCTCGCGCAGGTTGATCGCGATGATGCCGGCCGAACGAGCGGAGTCGAAGTCCGCCAGACGCGACTTCTTGACCAGACCCTCGCGGGTGGCCAGCACCAGGTACGGCGCCGCCTCGTAGTCGCGCAGCGCCATGATCTGCGCGATCTCCTCGCCCGGCTGGAACGGCAGCAGGTTCGCGACGTGCTGACCGCGCGCGTCGCGTGCGGCCTCCGGCAGCTCGTAGGCCTTCGTCCGGTACACCCGACCCTGGTTCGTGAAGCAGAGGATCCAGTGGTGGGTGGTGGTGACGAAGAAGTGCTGGACGATGTCGTCCTGCTTGAGCTGGGCACCGCGTACACCCTTACCGCCGCGCTTCTGCGCCCGGTAGTTGTCGATGCGGGTGCGCTTGGCGTATCCACCGCGGGAGATCGTGACGACCACGTCCTCCTCGGCGATGAAGTCCTCCATGCGCATGTCACCCTCGAACGGGATGATGTGCGTGCGTCGCTCGTCGCCGTACTTCTCGACGATCTCGCCGAGCTCCTCGCGGATGATCGAGCGCTGGCGCTCCTCCGAACCGAGGATGTCGTTGTAGTCGGCGATGAGCGCCATCAGCTCGTCGTACTCGGCGGTCAGAGCGTTGCGCTCCAAGGCGGCGAGCTTGCGCAGCTGCATGTCGAGGATGGCCCGGGCCTGGATGTCGTCGATCTCCAGCAGACCCATCAGGCCGGTACGCGCCTCGTCGGCCGAGGGGCTGGCCCGGATGAGGTTGATGACCTCGTCGATGCGGTCCATGGCCCGCAGCAGCGCACGCAGGATGTGCGCCCGCTCCTCGGCCTTGCGCAGCAGGTACTTCGTCCGACGGACGATGACCTCGACCTGGTGCTTGACCCAGTGGCGGATCATCTGGTCCAGGCGCAGGGTGCGCGGCACACCATCGACCAGCGCCAGCATGTTGGCGCCGAAGGTCTCCTGGAGCTGGGTGTGCTTGTACAGGTTGTTCAGCACGACCTTGGCCACGGCGTCGCGCTTGAGCACGATGACCAGACGCTGACCGGTACGACCACTGGACTCGTCGCGCACGTCGGCGATGCCGTTGACCTTGCCGTCCTTGACCAGGTCGGCGATCTTCAGCGCGAGGTTGTCCGGGTTGACCTGGTAGGGCAGCTCGGTGATCACCAGGATCTGGCGACCGCGGCTGTCCTCCTCGACCTCGACCACGGCGCGCATCGTGATGGAGCCGCGCCCGGTGCGGTACGCCTCCTCGATGCCGCGCTTGCCCACGATGAGGCCGCGGGTCGGGAAGTCGGGGCCCTTGACCCGGGCCATCAGCTCGTCGAGCAGTCGCTCGTCGTCGGCCTCGGGGTTGTCCAGGTACCAGTAGACTCCCTCGGCGATCTCGCGCAGGTTGTGCGGCGGGATGTTGGTCGCCATACCGACCGCGATACCCGAGGAGCCGTTGACCAGGAGGTTCGGGAAGCGGGCCGGCAGGACGACGGGCTCCGAGGAACGACCGTCGTAGTTGGGCCGGAAGTCGACGGTCTCCTTGTCGATGTCCCGGAGCATCTCCATGGCCAGCGGAGCGAGCTTGCTCTCCGTGTAGCGCATGGCGGCGGCCGGGTCGTTGCCCGGCGAACCGAAGTTGCCGTTCGGGTCGACCAGGGGCATCCGCATCGACCACCACTGGGCCAGACGGACCAGGGTGTCGTAGATGGCGCTGTCGCCGTGCGGGTGGTAGTTACCCATCACGTCACCGACGACGCGGGCACACTTGAAGTAGCCGCGGTCGGGGCGGTATCCGCCGTCGTACATGGCGTACAGGACGCGCTGGTGGACCGGCTTGAGGCCGTCCCGGACGTCGGGGAGGGCGCGGCCGACGATGACGGACATCGCGTAGTCGAGATAGCTGCGCTGCATCTCGACCTGGATGTCGACGGGCTCGATCCGGTCCGTCACACGTTGCGGGGACTCCATGGGGGAGCCGCCCTCAGGGGCGTCGGGGTTATTCGCATCCGTCACGGATGTCGATCCCTTCTAAGCTTGCTGAAGCGAGTGGAACGGAGAGGACCTAGATGTCCAGGAAACGGACGTCCTTGGCATTGCGCTGAATGAAGGAGCGCCGGGACTCGACGTCTTCGCCCATCAGCACGCTGAACATCTCGTCGGCCTGGGCCGCGTCCTCCAGGGTGACCTGGAGCAGGACTCGGCTGTCGGGGTCCATCGTGGTGTCCCACAGCTCGTTGGCGTTCATCTCGCCCAGACCCTTGAAGCGCTGCACCATGTCGCGCGGGCGCGGGTCCCTCTTGCCGGCGGCGATGCCCTCCTCGATGACGCGGTCGCGTTCCGCGTCGGAGAAGGCGTAGCTCGCGTCCGACCCCTTCTGGTCCCACTTGATCTTGTAGAGCGGGGGCGCGGCCAGGTAGACGTTCCCGGCCTCGACCAGCGGCTTCATGAAACGGAACAGCAACGTCAGCAGCAGGGTGCGGATGTGCTGACCGTCGACGTCGGCGTCGGCCATGAGGACGATCTTGTGGTAGCGGAGCTTCTCCTGGTCGAAGTCCTCGTGGATACCGGTGCCCAGGGCGGTGATGATCGCCTGGACCTCCTGGTTCTTGAGGATCCGGTCGATCCGGGACTTCTCCACGTTCAGGATCTTGCCCCGGATGGGCAGGATGGCCTGGTTGTGCGGGTTGCGACCACCCTTGGCGGAGCCACCGGCGGAGTCACCCTCGACGATGTAGAGCTCGCACTCCTCCGGCTTGGTGGACTGGCAGTCCGACAACTTGCCCGGCAGGGAAGTGGTCTCCAGGAGGGTCTTGCGACGGGTGAGGTCGCGGGCCTGCCGGGCGGCCACGCGGGCGCGGGCGGCCTGGCTGGCCTTGGACACGATGTCCTTGGCCTCACCGGGGTTGCGCTCGAACCAGTCGCGCAGGTGCTCGTTGGTGACCTTCTGGACGAAGGACTTGGCCTCGGTGTTGCCGAGCTTCGTCTTGGTCTGTCCCTCGAACTGCGGGTCGGCGAGCTTGACCGAGATGATCGCGGTCAGACCCTCACGGATGTCGTCGCCGGTGAGGTTGTCCTCTTTCTCCCGCAACAGCCTCTGGTCCCGGGCGTACCGGTTGACCAGAGTCGTGAGCGCGGAGCGGAAACCCTCTTCGTGGGTACCGCCCTCGGTCGTGTTGATGGTGTTGGCGAAGGTGTGCACCGACGAGGTGTAGGACTGGTTCCACTGCATGGCGATCTCCACGGAGATGCCATCGCCGTCCTCCTCGAAGGAGATGATCGACGCGTGCGCCGGCTCCTTCTTGGCGTTGATGTAGTCGACGAAGTCGGCCAGACCCTGCTCGTAGTGGTAGGTCTGCACGACGGGGCCGTCATCGGTGAACTCGGGGCGCTCGTCCCGGAGGGTGATGGCGAGCCCCTTGTTGAGGAAGGCCATCTCCTGCAGTCGACGGGAGAGCGTCTCGAACGAGTAGACGGTGGTCTCGAAGATGGAACCGTCGGCCCAGAAGGTGAGCTGGGTACCGGTCTCCTCGGTCGCCTCACCCTTGACGATGTCGCCGGTGGGAGCGGTCATCTCGTAGTGCTGCCGCCACACGTGCCCGTCCGTGCGGATCTCCACGTCCAGTGCCGTGGACAGCGCGTTGACGACGGATACACCGACACCGTGCAGACCGCCGGAGACCGCGTAGGACTTGCCGTCGAACTTTCCGCCCGCGTGCAGCGTGGTGAGGACGACCTCCACGGCCGGGCGCTTCTCCACGGGGTGGATGCCGACCGGGATACCGCGGCCGTTGTCGGCCACCCTGACCCCACCGTCAGCGAGCAGGGTCACTTCGATGGCGTCGGCGTGACCTGCCAACGCCTCGTCGACCGAGTTGTCGACCACCTCGTAGACCAGGTGGTGCAGACCGCGCTCCCCGGTGGAGCCGATGTACATACCCGGACGCTTGCGTACTGCCTCAAGCCCTTCGAGAACCGTGATTGATCCTGCGTCGTAGGCCAAGTGGGAACACCCTCCTGCTGGGGACGCCTGTCGGCCGCGGCCGAACGGACGACGGTCAACCCACGGCAGGGTGATCGACAAGGGGCGGCGCACCGCGGACCCGGGGGATCACCGTTCACCGCACGGGCCGCCCGCCCACCCTCTACATGGGGGCGTGGTACCGGCTACAGGCGTCTGAAGAACCGTCCCCATGATACCCCGCCCGGTGCGACAAAGTGGCATTGGCGGCGCTGTGCCGCACCAGAACGAACGATCGGGGCGGGAGCCGAGCCCCTACACACGGGAGGGGCCACACACAAGTCCCGGCGCGCTTCAGTGCCCTCCCGCGAGCCGACGGCCCCCTCCTCCCCGGTTCGGCGACCAGGGGACGCCGGTGGGACCAAGGCGAACACCGCACCACATCTCACCCGAATCACCCCGAAAACCCTGGTCATGGGGTCATCTCCGCCGGGATCCCGGCCCCTTCACCTTGATGGTGATGACGGACCCGTCCCCGAGTTCCTCGTTAAGGCGTCGCATCAGATCCCGCACCATCGCACGTGCGTGAGCCGCCATCGTCGGTGAATCGGCGACAACGACAAGTTCACCTTCCGAATAACTTTCGGGGCGGAGATGTTCGGCATTGAAATCGCCCACGATGTCGGCCCAGCGCCCGAAGACCCCTCCGACGGCCACCTGCTCCTGCCAACCATGCTCGATCAGCCAGGTCCGGACCGCGTCCCCGAACAACTGGGGCTCGTTCCGTGACCGCAATCGGCCACGCCTTCGAGCCCTCGGGGCACCGCGGGGGACCGCACCGCGTTCCCGCGCCTCGGCCCTGGCCCGAGCGAGGGCCTGCCGGGCCAGATCCGCGCCGGAGGCCACCGGGGGAGTTGGGGAGGGCGCGCCGTCCACAGGCTGTGGACGACCGCCGACTCCGCCGGGCCCCTCCGCCCCGCGCCCGGACCCCGGATCCACAGGCTGTGGATAACGGTCACTCACCCTCGACCACCCCCCGGCGCACCCCGAACCTCGCACCATCGAGTTCCTCGGGGATATCCGTCCCGATCGCGGCGGTCACCAGAACCTGTTCGGCGTCGCGCACCCGCTCGGCAAGGCGACGGCGCCGTTCGGAGTCGAGCTCGGCGAACACGTCGTCCAGGATCAGGACCGGGTCGTCGCCGTCGGCCCTGAGCAGGTCGAACGCCGACAGCTTGAACGCCAGCGCGTACGACCACGACTCCCCCTGACTGGCGTACCCCTTGGCGGGCAACTCACCGAGCCGCAGGTGGAGCTCGTCCCGGTGTGGACCCACCAGACCGACCCCCCGCTGGAGCTCGCGCTCCCTGGCCGCGGCCAAGGCGGAGAGCAGGGTGTCCACGAGCCGTGGACGGTCGCGCGGCAACTCGCCCCCCTCCTCGACGGCCGAGGAACGGTAGGTGGGTACGGCCGGCCCACCCGATTCGGTCAGCCCCGCGTAGTTCTTCGCCACCAACGGGCGCAGTTCCTCGACCAGCCCCAACCGGGCGGCCAACAGTTCCGCCCCGGTCTCGGCCAGGTGGGAATCCCACACCTCCAGGGTGCTCAGATCCGGGGTCGCCCGCCGGCGCAACCGCGCCGACGCCGACTTCAACAGGGCGTTGCGCTGCTTGAGCACCCGTTCGTAGTCCGAACGCACCCCGGCCATACGCGGGGCGCGGGCCACCAGGAGGTCGTCGAGGAAACGGCGGCGCTCTCCGGGATCACCCTTGACCAGGGCAAGGTCCTCGGGCGCGAACAGCACACTGCGCAGGATGCCGAGGATGTCCCGGGGCCGGCCCGCCGCCCCTCGGTTCACCCGAGCGCGGTTGGCCCTGCCCGGGTTGATCTCCAGGTCGACGAGCATGTCACGCCCGTCCCGCATGACCCGGGTGCTGACGATCGCCCGTTCCGCCCCCATGCGGACCAGCGGAGTGTCGGAGGAGACCCGATGACTGGCCAAGGTCGCGACGTAACCGATCGCCTCGACCAGGTTCGTCTTGCCCTGGCCGTTGGAACCGACGAAGACGCTCACCCCCGGTTCGAGTTCCAACAGGGCCGATTCATACGACCTGAAGTCGGCCAGTTGCAGGTGGGAAACGTACATCCGGCCTTCCTCCTGGAGCGAGGGAGCTGGGTGATGGAAGGGAAAGGGTGCGGGGCGGCACGGGCCGGGCCCTGCCGCCCCGAAGGAGTCAGGGGGTCAGTCCTGTTGTTCGCCGCCGGAGTCGGTGGACTTGGTGACGGCGTGGCCCCCGAACTGATTGCGCAGCGCGGAGACGACCTTCATGGCTTCGCTGTCCTCCTGCCGGGAGGCGAAGCGTGCGAAGAGCGAGGCGGTGATGGCCGGGGCCGGGACCGCGAGGTCCACGGCGGCCTGCACGGTCCAGCGTCCCTCGCCGGAGTCCTGCACGTAGCCGCGCAGCTCCGACAGGTCCGGGTCCTGCTCCAGGGCGCGACCGAGCAGGTCCAGCAGCCAGGAACGGACGACGGTGCCCTCTCGCCAGCTCTCGAAGGTGCCGGGGACGTCCTTGACGATCCCCGAGGCGACCATCAGTTCGTAGCCCTCGGCGAAGGACTGCATCATGCCGTACTCGATGCCGTTGTGGACCATCTTCACGAAGTGTCCGGCGCCGACCGCCCCAGCGTGCACGAAGCCGCCGCCGTCGTCGGGGGTGAGGGAGTCGAAGATGGGACGCAGACGCGCCACGTCCTCCTCACGGCCGCCGACCATGATCCCGTAGCCGTTCTGGCGTCCCCACACGCCACCGCTGACACCGGCGTCGACGTATCCGATGCCCTTGGCGTTCAGCGCCTCGGCGCGAGGAGCGTCGTCCACGTAGTGGGTGTTGCCGCCCTCGATGACGATGTCGCCCTCGGAGAGGAGTTCGCCCAGCTTCTCGATGGTGCCCGTGGTCGGGGCCCCGGCCGGAACCATGACCCAGACGACCCGTGGCGCCTGGAGTCGGTCGACGAGGGCCTCCAGGCTCTCCACGTCGCGTTCACCGGGGGAGGCGTCGTAGCCGACGACGTCGTGCCCTTTCTCCCGCAGTCGGGCGGCCATGTTGCCGCCCATCTTGCCGAGGCCGATCATTCCGAGTTGCATGTTTGGGCTCCCCCTTGGACACCTGCTGGACACGTGGAAGCCGACCGGCCGGGGAGTGGACGGGGCCACGGCCCGGCCGGCGGACATCGGTCTTCGAGTCTGCCGGATCCGTCAGCCGGACAGGCGCACCGGCATGATCAGGTAGCGATATTCGGGGGCGCCACCCTCCTCGGCCGGCTTGCCGGTGAGGATCGCCGGCTTGGTCGAGGTGGTGAAGTGCAGACGGGCCACGTCGGTGCCGATGGCGCCGAGACCGTCCAGCAGGTAGCCGGAGTTGAAGGCGATCTGGATGTCCTCGCCGTCCAGGTCGGCTTCGAGGGTTTCCACAGCCTGTGCGTCCTCGCCGGTTCCGGCCTCCAGGACCAGGGCGCCCTGGGAGAAGGCCAGGCGGAGCGGCGTGTTGCGCTCGGCGACCAGGGAGACGCGCTTGACCGCCTCGACGAACTCGGCTCGCCCGACCTCGGCCACCGTGTTGAAGGTGTCCGGAAGCAGCGCGCGGTACTTGGGGAACTCACCGTCCAGCAGACGGGTGGTGGTGCGACGACCACCGCCTTCGAAGCCCATCATGCCCTCACCGCTGTCACCGTCGGACAACGCGATGGAGACCTCGGCGCCCGAGGTGAGGGACTTGGCGGTGTCGTGCAGGGTCTTGGCCGGAACGAGGGCGACCGCGGAGAGTTCCGGGTTCGCGGGCTTCCAGGTCAGTTCACGCACGGCGAGTCGGTAGCGGTCGGTGGAGGCGAGCGTGATGGTCTCGCCCTCGATCTCGACCCGAACGCCGGTGAGCATCGGAAGCGTGTCGTCACGACCGGCGGCGATGGCCACCTGACTCACCGCGGCGGCGAAGACGTCGCTGCCGATCGTTCCGCTGACACCGGGCATCTCCGGAAGCGAGGGGTAGTCCTCCACCGGCATGGTGTTCAGGGTGAACTTCGCGCTGCCGCACGTCACGACGACCTTGGGACCGTCGGTCGCGATCTCCACGGTCTGTGGAGGAAGGTTTCGGGTGATCTCGGCGAGGAGTCGACCGGGGACCAGGGTCTGCCCGGCCTCCTCGATGTCGACGTCCACGGAGACCTGGGTGGAGACCTCGTAGTCGAACCCGGACAGGCGGACCCGCTGACGGCCATCGGTCTCCCCGGCATCGAGGAGGATGCCGGCCAGAACCGGCACCGAGGGGCGTGTCGGCAGTGTGCGCGCCGTCCAGGCGACAGCGTCGGCCAGTACGTCGCGTTCGACCCGGAACTTCACTTTCCGACTCACTTTCCGCACGACCGTTGGATCGGTCGCAGCCTCAACGTTGCAGCTCGTGGGTGTCTCTTGGGTCTACCGGGGGCTCCGTCGACAGGGTGTGGACGAACCGGCGTGAGGCGCAGGTCCGAGCCACGTGGAGCCGCCTCGGATCCCGTTGGGGTCACCGCTCAGATCGAGAGCGGCGCAGGACAGGGGCGAGAACACACGTTACCCGGATTCCTCCGCTGTCGCTGCCGGCTCGGGACCGGACCGCCGTCACCTCGATCTCGGGGCGTTGTCCACAGATTTTTCGCGGAGCGGTTTTGAAGCCACATTTGAGCTAAGGAAGGTGCGTAGTAGTAGTAGGGCCTGTGGATAATGTGGATAACCCTTGTTTTCGCAGGTCACTCCGGAGATTTTTGTCCACAGGACCTGTGGATGACCCTGTGTGTAACTCGGCTCGGCTGTGGACGAAAATCGGAGCCCCTAGTTTTTCCACACCCCGTCCACAGCTTCATCCACAGGTTTTCCCCAAGTTGTACACAGCAGCCGGTGGTTCGATGATCCGATGACGGGTTCTCATGTCCACAGGGCTACCCCGGGTTACCCACAGGCTCAGAGGGGTTGTCCACAGGTTATCCACAGCGTTGTCCACAGATTTCGGCCCCCTCCTGTGGATAACTTCGGGAAAAGTCAGCGAAAAAAGTTTTGGGGCCCACTCACATAACGCGCGAACCTGGGCAAAGACTCTGTACACAGGGTTATCCACAGGCCCTCCCGAAGTTCTGTTCATCGCTCGTTGTCACGGTGCGTGCGTGATCCTGGCCGGCACCACTGTGAGGGGTCCGACAGTCGGCGAAGGCCCTGGAAAGCAGGGCGAACGGTCGACTTCGGGCACGGACACCACGGCTCTGGTACGACACGCGCCTATCACTCGTGATCGGCGATATCCCCGCACAAGCCTGTGGATAACTCTGTGGGGCGCTTCCTTGGGGCCGTGGAGGCTGTGGATCGCCCGGAAGCGGGCTCGTCGAGTCGACCTGTCGACCTGTGCACGGGTCGACAGGTCGACGGCGTGCCGGGGCGGGCACGAACGAGAGAAGAGGGGCACCGCTCGGCGGTACCCCTCTTCTCTCCTTATGCACGTGTCCCCTTGTTGACACGTCGCCAGGCGGTCAGGTCAGCGTGGGCTGGTCCTTGATCCGGCTGGTGAGCTCGTGCACCTGGTTGTAGATCGACCGGCGCTCGGCCATCAGGGCCCGGACCTTGCGGTCCGCGTGCATGACGGTGGTGTGGTCTCGGCCGAACTGCTGGCCGATCTTGGGCAGCGACAGGTCCGTCAGCTCACGGCACAGGTACATCGCGATCTGTCGGGCCGTCACCAGCACCCGCGAACGCGAGGTCCCGCACAGGTCCTCCAGACTCAACCCGAAGTAGGCGGCGGTCTGGGACATGATCGAGCTCGCCGTGATCTCGGGGACCTCGCTGTTGGGCACCAGGTCACGCAGTACCTGTCCGGTCAGGTCCAGGTCGACCGACTGCCGGTTGAGGCTGGCGAAGGCGGTGACGCGGATCAGCGCGCCCTCTAGCTCGCGGATGTTGGTCGAGATCTTGCTGGCGATGAACTCCAGCACCTCCGGCGGCGCCGCCAACCCCTCCTGCGCGGCCTTCTTCCGCAGGATGGCGATGCGCGTCTCCAGCTCGGGGGGCTGGACGTCGGTGAGCAGTCCCCACTCGAACCGGCTGCGCATCCGGTCCTCCAACGTCGTCAGCTGCTTGGGCGGACGATCGCTGGAGATGACGATCTGCTTGTCGGAGTTGTGCAGCGTGTTGAAGGTGTGGAAGAACTCCTCCTGCGTCTGCTCCTTGTTCTCCAGGAACTGGATGTCGTCCACCAGGAGCACGTCGATGTCCCGGTAACGGCGACGGAACCCGTCCGCCTTGCCGTCCCGGATCGAGTTGATGAACTCGTTGGTGAACTCCTCGGAGCTGACGTAGCGCACCCGCGAGCCCTCGTAGAGCCGGTGGGTGTAGTGGCCGATGGCGTGCAGCAGGTGGGTCTTGCCCAGCCCGGAACCGCCGTGGATGAACAGCGGGTTGTACGCCTTGGCGGGTGCCTCCGCCGCGGCCACCGAAGCCGCGTGCGCGAACCGGTTGCTGGACCCTATGACGAAGGTGTCGAAGGTGTACTTCGGGTTCAGGCGCGCGTAGTCACCCGGTGGGATCTCGGGGGACCGCCCCGGCGGAGACTTCGGGGAGGCTGTGAGGTCCCTCTCGGGCGGCGCGGGTGCAGGTTCGGCGGACTTCTCGGAACCCTCCGGGCGTGGAGCCGCGGAAGGTGTCGGCTCGGGGGCCGGGGCGGTGGGGAGATCGGCCGGTTCCGGGGCGACGGGGGCCTCCTGAGCCGGGGTCTCCCAGCGGTTGGGCTGCTCCCAGCCGGCCTCACCCCACCCCTGCTGTTGCCACAGCTGTTCCTGGGTGGGCCAGCCGCTGGAGGAACCCCAGGACGCGGGGGGCCCGGCGGCCGGTTCCGTGTGGCCCTCGGACACGGGAGAAGCGGCCGCCGGCGGGGAGTCGGGTCCGGGGGCGGCCGGGGGTACGCCATGATGCCGCGCCGGGTACTCCTGCCGCCGGGGCTCACCGGTGGCTGTGGCCGCCCAGGCTTCGGGTGCGGGGTCGTATAGGGGGCCTACACGCGGCTGGTCCGAGCCGAGCAGGTCGGCCTGCTCGGTGCCCTGGCCGGGAGTGTGGGCGCCCAGCGCCTCGGCCGGGTGTGGTGAGGCCGGCCGCGCGTGCTGTCCGCGGGGCTCTTGGTAAGCCTGCGGTCCCTGCTGCGGGTTCGGGTTCGACGGCGGGGGACCGGGGGTGGGTCGGGGCTGGTCCCGGCCCACGGGGAACCGGTCCGGGCCGCCATAGTGGCCCGGGGAGGTCGGGGTCGGAGGCGGAGTGGGCACGGCGGTGGGGTCGACGGTCACCGCGACCCGGATCTCCCGCCCCAGGTGTGCGGAGAGCGCCTTGCTGATCGCCGGGTAGAGACGGCTCTCCAGGACCTTCTTCGTGAACTCGTTGGGCGCCGCGATCAGTGCGGTGTCCTCGATCAGGCCCAGTGGACGGGTTTGAGGCAGCCAGGCGCGCTGGTGGGCGGGGAGGGCGTCGTTGTCGATCCCGTCCAACACGCTCGACCAGACCATTGCGAGGTTGACCTGTGCGTCAGCCAAGGTGACCTGCCATGGTTGCTGTCCCTTCGATGCGAATCTATTCGGGTGGGTTGCTCGGAGGCGTTGAGGGGACGGGGGAGTGGGTGTTGCGTGTCACTTCCGTGCGTGGGTCCGGGGGCCACTGCTTCCATTGTCCTCCCCTGGGGGAGGTGTCGGGGCAGGACCTCCGATGGGAAACCGGACTTCTCGTCCGGAACCACCCTGTGGACAACTCGTTCGCCGGTGGGTCGCCAAGGCTTTGACTACCTCCGGGTATCCACAGGTTCTCGCAGTTGTCCACACGTTGTGCACAGGTTTATCCACAGGATGGCAGTCGACCGTGCACAGCCGGAAGTTATCCACAATTTGCAGGTCAGGGCGTGTGCATGGCATCCGCCCGCAGGATTTTCGAGCCCTTGGTGGGTGCCGCCGGCAAGTTATCCACAGGCTGAGGTTATCCACAACCCTCACCCCTTGTGGAACCCTCCCGCCCTGTGGGCGCCCACTTGTCCACAGGCGTGTGGGCGATCGGCGCCCAGTGGTGCCCGACACCGCCCCCAGCGCCCTGTTCCGGTGGACCCGGACCGGCGAGGACGGGTCTGATTTGACCCCGACCCGACCAGGTCGTATCTTCTTTATGCTTATGCCGTTGATTCTGCCTGCGCTCGTGTGTGTTCATCCACACGACGTCGCGGCCTCGGCAAACGCACTGTAAGGCCCCGCATATCATGGGGGGTCTGTCGTAGCATTTTCCTGACACGCCCCTGGAGCCAGTAGTGAGCAAGCGTACGTTTCAGCCGAACAACCGGCGTCGCGCGAAGGTCCACGGCTTCCGGCTGCGCATGCGTACGCGCGCCGGTCGCGCCATCATCGCCTCGCGTCGTCGTAAGGGACGCTCCGCGCTGACCGTGAGCCACTAGGCCACGCGAAGCCTCAAGTCTTCACTGGGACCGTCCGGCCTTCTCGCCGGCCGGTCCCTTTGTCGTGTGGCACGCCGGCCGTTCCGAGTGTGAGGTCCGGTGGTGCCCGCACCCCTCCCGGAGGAACGCCGATGTTGTCGCCACGGAACCGGATGCGTCACAGCACCGAGTTCGGATCGGTCATGCGTTCGGGGCGACGCGCTTCGAGCGACGCCCTGGGCGTGGTCTACCTCGCTCCGAAGCGTTCCGACTTCGCGGGGACCTCCGAGCGGACGGATCCGCCACGGATCGGTTTCGTCGTGAGCAAGGCCGTCGGGGGAGCGGTGGTGCGCAAGCGCGTACAACGCAGACTGCGCCACCTGATGCGGGAACGATTGGGTGTTCTGCCAAACGGTAGCCTGCTGGTAGTACGTGCCAAACCTCTCGCCGCCCAGCTGCGCCAGGAGGACCTGGCGGTACGACTCGACAGCGCGATCGCCGCGGCCCAGCGACCCCGTGGGGCCTCGCGAGGCCGGGGCGGCCGTGGTGGGCGAAAGCCCGCCACGAGCGCCCCCGCGATCAGCGGAACAGACGGGAACCGCCGCCCCGACGAGGGCGCAGAACGGTGGACGAGCCGATGACCGAGCACAGACCGACGGCGTTCGCACGGTTGTGGATCCTGCCGATCCGCGGGTATCAGCGTTTCATCAGCCCGCTCTTTCCACCGGTCTGTCGCTTCTATCCTTCGTGTAGTGCGTACGCCGTCGAGGCGTTGCGCGTGCACGGAGCGTTGTACGGGTGGTGGCTCGCCGTCAGGCGTATCGCCCGTTGTCATCCCTTCAACCCCGGAGGACTTGATCCGGTTCCGCCGCCCCGAGGGCGCCGGAACGAGGAGTCCGAGGAGTCTACGGGCGGAACCGGGCAGACCGGCACCGCTTCCGGGGACCAGTAGCTGAACCGAATCACCGAGGAGTTGGCCGGTGCTCGACTGGCTTTACAACATCATCGGCCACGTGTTGGTCTGGATCCACTCGGGTCTGGCCCTCGTTGGTCTGGACCCCGACAGTGGGTGGGCCTGGGGCCTGTCCATCGTGCTGCTGACCGCCATCATGCGTCTCCTGATGGTGCCGCTGTTCGTCAAGCAGATGAACACGCAGCGCAAGATGCAGGAAGTGCAACCGAAGATCGCCAAGCTTCGGGAGCGCTACAAGCACGACAAGGAGCGACTCCAGCGGGAGTCGATGAAGCTGTACCAGGAGAGCGGCACCAACCCCATCATGGGCTGCCTCCCGTTGCTGCTCCAGATGCCGGTGTTCTTCTCCCTGTTCAGCGTGCTGCGTGGTGTGGCCGAGGGCAAGGTGCAGTTCGGCTTCACCCAGGAGTTGGTCGACAGCGCTCGTGAGGCGCTGATCTTCCACGCGCCCATCGCGGCCCAGTTCAACACCTCGCCCGAGGACCTCGCCGAGCTGGGGGCCACCGACCCCATCATGGCGAAGATCGTCATCGCCATCGCCTGTGTACTGATGGGCACGACGACGTTCCTGACCATGCGTCAGAGCATCAAGCGGAGCATCGCGCAGCAGCCCGACAACCCGATGATGCAGACCCAGAAGATCATGATGTACATGGCGCCCCTCTTCGGGCTCTTCGGTCTCATGATGCCGATCGGTGTTCTGGTCTACTGGGTGACCTCCAACGTGTGGACCATGGTGCAGCAGCACTTCCTGTACCGGAACCAGCCGGTTCCGGGCGAGGAGGCCCCGGCTGCGAAGGGCAACTCCACCAAGGGTTCGGCCAAGGGCATGCTCGGGCGTAAGAAGGTCGCCGAAACCGCTCCGGAGCCGACGGAACAGCCTAAGATCGAACGCAAGCAGCCGAAGAAGCAGACGCGCTCCAAGCGCAGCGGTGGATCCAAGTAGGGACCCCTGTTTCGTGTCGGCCGCGGCGACTTTCGAGTGCGCAGGCGACAATGCCCCTGAGGCGTACGACGGCCAGGGACCGACGGATATGAGGAGACGGGAACGCTGTGGGACGTAGCGAGGAAGAGAACGGCGGTGTAGCGGTGGCCCAGGCACCCGAGGCCGGTATCGATATCGAGGCCCTGGAGAACGAGGGCGACATCGCCGCGGACTACATCGAGGGTCTCCTCGACATCGCGGACTTCGACGGCGACATCGACATGGACGTCGAGGGCGACCGTGCGATGGTCTCTGTCGTCGGTGCCACCCTGGACGAGCTGATCGGTGATGAGGGTGAGGTCCTGGAAGCGCTCCAGGAGCTGACCCGTCTCGCGGTGCACCGGGCGACCGGTGAGCGCAGCCGGCTCATGCTGGACATCGGTGGATACCGGGAGGGTCGCCGCAAGGTGCTCTTCCAGATCGGCACCGACGCGGCGAACAAGGTCAAGGATTCCGGTGAGTCCCACTCGCTGGAGCCGATGACCCCGTTCGAGCGCAAGGTCGTGCACGACGCGGTCGCCGCCGCCGGTCTGCGCAGTGAGTCGGAGGGCGAGGAGCCCAACCGTTACGTGGTGGTGCGTCCGGCGGACTGACCGGAAGCCGCATCCTCGGGGGCGATGTTTCACGTGAAACATCGCCCCCGACGTATGTCCGGGGGAGGGCTCCGGAGCCTTGCTCAGGTATCTTCCCTCGATTCGGGTGGCCCAGGGGATGTGTTTCACGTGAAACCCGGGGGCGCCTCACACATAGGATCGTCCCCGGGGCCTTCCCCACGAGTCGTCCCGTCCTCGGCAGTGCGAGGACGACCCCGATTCCGCGCCCAGCGCGACCCGTCGGTGGGAGAGCCCTGTACGCGCGGACTGCCGTGATCCGCCGTGCGTCCCACTCGCCGTCGACCTGTGGACAGGTCGACAAGGCGATCAATGGTTCATGGAAGTGACGATGGACGAGTTCCGACAGGTGGTGACCGATGACCTCGGGCGCTGAGGAGACCGGCGCTACGCCCCCCGTACCCTCCTCACAGGCGGTGGAGGTGTTCGGCGACAGCCTGCCCGTGGCGATCCGTTTCGCTGAACTGCTCGCCGACGATGGTGTACGCCGAGGGCTGATCGGCCCGCGCGAGGTGCCCCGTCTATGGGAGCGGCATCTCATCAACTGCGCTGTCGTTGAGGAGTTGATCCCGGAGGGGGCGGAGGTGGTCGACGTCGGATCGGGTGCCGGACTTCCCGGGCTGGTGATCGGACTGCTGCGCCCCGACATCCGGATGACCCTCCTGGAGCCGCTACTGCGAAGGACGGTCTTCCTGGAGGAGGCCGTCGAGATACTCGGCCTGGACAATGTGACGGTGCTCCGCGGGCGTGCCGAGGAGGTGCGTGGCGAGTTGTACACCGACTTCGTCACCGCTCGTGCGGTCGCGCCGCTGGCACGTCTGGCGGGTTGGTCGTTGCCTCTGCTGCGCAAGAACGGCAGCCTGTTGGCCCTCAAGGGGGAGCAGGCTGAGGCCGAACTCGCGGAGGCGGAACAAGACGTTTCGAAAATGCGGCCTAGCGTCTGCGATGTGATCAGGGTGGGGCGGGGTAAGGTCGATCCCGCTACCACGGTCGTTCGCGTCACGGTGACATCCGAGGGTGGTCCGTCCCCGTCCGAAGGTTCACAGAAGAAGAGACGGGACGGCAAGAAGAAGCGCGGACGGAAGAGGTGAACTCATTCGTGCCCCACAATCCAGCCGACGACGCCGGCGTTTCACGTGAAACACCGGCGGGTGCTTATGGAGACCTGCTCGATGTTTCACGTGAAACATCGCCGGAACCAGCGGTGGGCCAGTCCCCTGTTTCAGGTGAAACATGGGGGGCCACACACGCCGTCGCACCCGAAACGCCCATAGCGCAGGTGGCCCGTGCGGCCATGGCCGGCCAAGGACACGAAGATGCCTGGCCTCGCCCCAAGACCTGTCGCATCATCAGCGTCGCCAACCAGAAGGGGGGCGTCGGCAAGACCACCACGACGGTGAACATCGCCGCCGCCCTCGCCATGCATGGACAGCGCGTCCTCGTGGTCGACCTCGACCCGCAGGGGAACGCGTCCACCGCTCTGGGCATGGAACGCGACGCCCAGACTCGATCCATCTACCACTGCCTGGTGGAGGACGAGGAGATCCGCAAGCTCGCCCAGCCGGTGCCGGACATCCCGAACCTGTGGTGTGCCCCGGCCACCATCGACCTGGCCGGCGCGGAGATCGAGTTGGTCTCGCTCGTGGCTCGCGAGGCACGTCTCAAGCGTGCCTTCGCCGCCTACGACACCACGGACCTCGACTACATCCTCATCGACTGCCCGCCTTCGCTCGGCCTGCTGACGGTCAACGCGATGGTCGCCTGCGATGAGGTCATGATCCCGATCCAGTGCGAGTACTACGCGTTGGAGGGGCTCGGCCAGTTGCTGCGCAACGTCGAGTTGGTCAAGTCCCACCTCAACACCGGGCTGTCGATAAGCACCATCCTGCTGACGATGTACGACGGGCGTACCCGTTTGTCCCAACAGGTGGCCGAGGAGGTGCGTTCGCACTTCGGGGACCTGGTCCTGAAGACGTTGGTGCCGAGAAGCGTCCGCGTCTCCGAGGCGCCGAGCTACGCGCAGTCGGTCATGACCTACGACCCCACATCCACCGGTGCGGTGGCCTACCTTGGGGCGGCGCGCGAGATCGCCCACCGCGCGGAGGGGATCAGCGCCGGCTGACGGCGACCGTTTCACGTGAAACATCCCGGCCGTCGGTCGGTCGGATCAGTACAAGGATTGTGAAGGGAATTGCCGGTGAGCCAGCAGCGGCGCGGACTGGGCAAGGGATTGGGGGCGCTCATCCCGCAGGGGCCGGCGGCCCCCGCGCCGGTGGAGAGTGTCCCGGAGGCACCCGCGCCCACCAAACCCACCACCCCCGAACCTGCGGTGGTCGAAGCCCCCAACGAACTCCCCGACGGCACCTACATCGACGAGATCGCGCTCACCTCGATCACGCCGAACCCCCGGCAGCCTCGTATCCACTTCGACGAGGAGGCCCTCGAAGAACTGAGGGACTCCATCGTCGAGGTGGGTCTGCTTCAGCCCATCGTGGTCCGCAAGCTCCAGGGCGGGAAGGATCCTCGCTATGAGCTGATCATGGGGGAGCGGCGGTTCCGGGCGAGCAAGTCCGCGGGTCTGGACCGGGTGCCGGCGATCGTTCGTAGGACCAACGACGACGAACTCCTCCGGGAGGCGTTGCTGGAGAACCTGCACCGGCAGCAGCTCAACCCGCTGGAGGAAGCGGCCGCCTACCAACAGATGCTGGACGACTTCGGGACCACTCAGGAGGAGTTGGCCCAGAGCGTGGGCAAGTCGCGGTCGCACATCTCCAACACGTTGCGTCTGCTGCGCCTCCCGGGGAAGGTGCAAAGGTGGGTGGCGGCCGGGGTGCTGAGCGCCGGGCACGCCCGAGCGCTTCTGTCGATCGATGACCCGGAGGCTCAGGAGCGTCTGGCCGATCGGGTCAACAACGAGGGCCTCTCGGTCCGTACGTTGGAGGAGATCGTCGCCCTGCGCCGCAAGGGTCATGACATCGATGACGCGGAGAAGGCGCGCCGGTCCGCCGGGCGCATCTCCAACCCGCCTCAGGTCGAAGAGTGGGCGTCCCGTTTCGGAGACCGGCTCGACACCACCGTGAAGGTGGACATCGGCCGGAAGAAGGGCAAGATCGTTGTGGAGTTCGCGACGATGGAGGACCTGGAGCGGATCATCAAGCAGATCGAACCGTGATGGCGCCACCCTCGTGACCGAGCGGGGGCGTGATCCGAGGGCGGTGTTTCACGTGAAACACCGCCCTCGTTCGTGTTCGAGGGGCGCCGTCGAGGCGCCTTCGGGGGCGCGTGTTTCACGTGAAACACGAACGGCCTCGAAGGCGCTCGAAGCGCCAGGGTCCCCCTGGGGCGGCCGGCGCGGGTCGGCTCGTACACGGGTCGCCGAAGACGACGAAAGGCCCCCAGGTGTCACCTGAGGGCCTTTCGTGGGGTCGGTTAAAGGAACTCGCCGAGTTCCTTCTCCAGGACCCGCTTCGGCTTGGCGCCGATGAGCTGCTTGACGACCTCGCCGTCCTTGTAGACGTTCATGGTCGGCAGCGACATGACGTTGTAGGCGCGCGGCGTCTCGGGGTTCTGGTCGGTGTTGATCTTGACGACCTCGATCTTGTCGCCGTATTCCTCGGCCAGCTTGTCCAGGACCGGGGCCATCTGCTTGCAGGGGCCGCACCAGTCGGCCCAGAAGTCCACCAGCACGGGCTTGTCGCTGGCGAGGACCTCCTCCTTGAAGGTGGCGTCGGTGACGTTCTTGACGGTCGACACTTCTTGGTTCTCCTTGGTTCGACGAAACCGGGTGGGTGGAGGGTCAGTTGCCGTGTTCGGCGAGGTAACGCTCGGCGTCCAGCGCGGCGGAGCAGCCGGTGCCCGCGGCCGTGATCGCCTGGCGGTACTGGTGGTCGACCACGTCGCCCGCGGCGAAGACACCCGCGAGGTTGGTCCGGGTGGAGGGGAAGTCCGCCTTCACGTAACCCTCCCCGTCGAGTTCGATCTGGCCCTTGAAGAGCTCAACCCGCGGGTCGTGGCCGATCGCGACGAACAGGCCCGTCACGTCAAGGACGCTCTCCTCGCCGCTCTTGCGGTTGCGGACCTTGAGGCCGCTGACCCGCTCCTCACCGAGGACCTCGACGACCTCGGTGTCCCAGACGAACCTGATCTTGTCGTTTGCGAAGGCGCGCTCGACCATGATCTTGCTGGCGCGCAGTTCGTCGCGGCGGTGGATCACCGTCACGGACTTGGCGAAGCGGGTGAGGAACAGGGCCTCCTCCATCGCGGTGTCGCCACCGCCGACCACGGCGATGTCCTGGTCGCGGAAGAAGAAGCCGTCACAGGTGGCGCACCAGGAGGTGCCCCGGCCCGAGAGTTCCTTCTCGCCGGGCACGCCCAACTCGCGGTAGCCCGAACCGGTGGCCAGGATGACGGTGTGCGCAAGGAAGGTCTCGCCCCCGGCGGTGACCTCCTTGACGGGCTTGCTCAGCTCGACCTCGGTGACGTCCTCGGGGACCAGCTCCGCACCGAAACGCTCGGCCTGCTTGCGCAGGTTGTCCATGAGGTCGGGGCCCATGATGCCGTCCGGGAAACCGGGGAAGTTCTCCACGTCGGTGGTGTTCATCAGCGCGCCGCCGGCGGTGATCGAACCTTCGAAGACCAGCGGGCGCAGCTCGGCCCGGGCGGCGTAGACGGCGGCGGTGTACCCCGCCGGACCGGAACCGATGATGATGACATTGCGGACGTCGCTCACGCTGGTAGGCCCTTCAAGCAGTCGGCTTTCCTGGCCACGGTGACGTGACCGGAGGGAAGATGGTTAGCACAACCGATGGTAGGCGCACCGCATTCCCTCCGAGACATCCGTCCTGCTCGCGGGGTGGGCATGGGTCTCAGCGTTCGACGCCGCCTCCGGTCAGACCTCGGATCCCAAGGGCGATCCCACCCGCCACCGCACCCCAGGCGGCGTTCAGCACGAGCACCATCACCAGGGCGAAAGGATTGGTGAGCGGCCCCTGGAGCCGCCCGTCGAGGAGGGGCGACAGGACCGCGCTCAGCGCGATGGCGAAGACCCCGTAGGCCACACCGGTGTGGACGAGGGTGAGGAAGGGGCGCGGGACCCGCGCGATCAGGACCGCCGCGACCCACGACACGGTGATGAGGACGGTCGTGGCCACGGGGACCAAGGGGCCTTGGGCGAAGGCGTCGGCGATACCCGTGATGCGCAGCAGGGGCCGGACCAGGGCGAGCGCCCCCAGACCCAGAACGAGGGGCCACGTGATGCCGGAGAACAGTCCTTGTGGCGTGGACGGGGTGTGCTGCCGCATGGGTACCTCACAGGTCGATGTGCTTGGCGTCGTCGATGTGTCCCGACGACATCGATCCTGGATTGCGCACCCCCTCGTCGGCGTCTGCGCGGGGGCTCTCGTTCGTACGTCGGAACGCGTACCGACGCGCGTCCGTGGACCTACGGGCGAGGGAGTCCCCGCTCCCTAGAATCGACGCATGCCGGAACAGTCCACCCGCCAAGGTCTCGTCGTCGACGTCCTGTTCGGCTTCGCCGTGTTCGCCGTGGTGGCGATCGCGGTCGGAGCGGATGTCGGCGGTGAGGGGAATCAGGCCCTGGGTTACGTGATGGCCCTTGTGCTCGGCGCGCTCATGTTGTTGCGCCGACGAGCGCCCGTGATGGTCCTTCTGGCCACCTGCGTCCTGGTCATCGGCAACTACGTCATCGAACTGCCGACGATCGGACTGGCGATCCCCGCGGCCGGAGCCCTGTACTCGGCCGCCGAGGCGGGGAGGACGGAGTGGGCGGCCGGGAGTTCGATCGCTCTCCTCGTGGTGTCGACCCTGGCCCGCCTAGGACAGGGCCAGGACGTCGCCTACCTGCTCGGGTACGAACTCGCGTCCACGGTCGCGGTCATGGGCGCGGCGATCGCGCTCGGGGACGGCGCCAGACAACGTCGCGAGGGGGTACGGCAGCGGGAACGGATCGCCGTGCTGGACGCCCAGGCGCGGGACGCCGAGGCCGCCGAACTGCTGGCGCGGGAACGTACCAGGATCGCCAGGGACCTGCACGACGCGGTGGGGCACCACCTGTCCGTGGTCTCGCTGCACGCCGCGGTCGCCACCGAGGCGTTGGAGGAGGGGGAGGAGGCCGACCTGTCCACCGCTCGTGACGAACTGGCCCACGTCACCCAGGCGTCCCGTGAGGGGTTGCGCGACCTGCGCTCCACGGTCCGGGCCCTGCGCGAGCCGGGAGCGGAGGTCGAACCGATCGCGGGGCTGGCCCACCTGGAGGGGCTCGTGGAATCGGTGCGCGACGCGGGACTGACGGTGCGGGTGTCGGGTTCCGCGGGGGAGGGGCTGACGGCGTTGGTCGACGCGACCGCCTACCGGGTGATCCAGGAGGCGCTGACCAACACGTTGCGGCACGCGCGGGCTCGCCGCGCCGAAGTGCTCCTGGAACGCGACGGTGACGAACTCGTCGTCACGGTGACCGACGACGGGAGGACCATGGAGGTGCCGGTGCGGGAGGGGAGCGGACTGACGGGGATGAGGGAACGGGTGCGTATGGCGGAGGGGACCATGGCGTTCGAGGCGGTGCCCACCGGCGGTTTCCGTGTCGGTGTTCGTCTGCCGGTCGGAGGTGGCGTGTGATCCGGGTGCTGTTGGCCGACGACCAGCCACTGGTGCGGGCCGGGGTGCGGGCGCTGTTGGAACGGGACGGCGACATCGAGGTGGTGTCGGAGGCCTCCGATGGGCGCGCGGCCCTGGTCGAACTCGACCGCTTCCGCCCGGACGTGCTGCTGTTGGATCTGCAGATGCCCGCGGTGGATGGTCTGGGCGTGCTGCGGGAGCTGGAACGTCGACGTGTCGACACGTCGGGGCGCCGACATGTCGACACCCGGGTGGTGGTGCTCACCACTTTCGGGGAGGACGACAACGTGTTCGGGGCGCTGCGCCTGGGTGCCGCCGGGTTCCTCCTCAAGGACGCCGGCCCCCGGGAATTGCGCGAGGCGGTCCGAACGGTCGCCGCGGGCGACGCCCTGCTGTCCCCGGGGGTGACCCGTCGGGTCGTCGAACGTCTGGCACGGGTGGAACCCCCGCCGAACGCGGACGAACGCCTGGCCGGCGTCACCGACCGGGAACGCGAGGTCCTCGCCCTCGTCGGTCGGGGCATGTCCAACCAGGAGATCGGTGGCGAGCTCCACCTCAGCCCGGCCACGGCACGTACCCACGTGGGTCGACTGCTGGCCAAGCTCGGGGTACGGGACCGGGTGGGTCTGGTCGTGGTCGCCTATGAGAGCGGCCTCGTCCGCCCCGGAGAAGGCGGACCCGCACCGCGGTAGTCCGTTAGAGGTTTCCCTCGGCGAGGACGGCCGAGTCCAGGTCACCGCCGCGAGCGCAGGTCGGGTCGACCACGAGCACGTCGACACCCTCACCGCTTCGGATGAACAGGACCCAGGCGCGGTCGGTGCCCTCGGGCCCTTCCCATTGGGCGTCGTCGACCAGGGTGACGTGGGAGTCGGTGGTCGCCTCCACGTGGGCGACGCATTCCCGCGCCCCCTGGGGCAACTTCGCCGATTCCTCCGACTTGACGCCCATGCCGTCGTCCCCGGCCCGGTCCAGGACCTCGGAGGCCTGCGTCGTGAGACCGTCCTCGGTGTAGACGGTGCCGCTGGCCACACTCTCCGCGGAGTAGGACTGGGCGGTGTCCGGGGCGCTCTCGGTCGCGGTGTCCTCCGACAGTTGGGAGGCCGCTCCCATGTCCGGTTCATCGGACATCAGGTTTCCGATCACCGCTGTGCCGGCACCGATGACGAACACCGAAGCGGCGGCCACCATGAGGAGCTTGGGCAGACCGAAACCGCGTCGCTTCCGGTTGATCGGGGTGACGGACGCGGGCGCGTCCGATGCCGTCGGGGGTGTGGTGTCGCGTTCACCGGTGGGCCGGTCCACGTCCGTGCGTTCGGAGACGGCCTCGGAGATCCGACCGTCGAGGAGGTCGGCGACGTCCTGCGGCATCGTGGGCGCCGGGACATCGGCGAGCACGCGGGTGACCCCGGCGAGTTCGTCGATGGTGGTCGCGCAGATGGCGCAGGTCTCGATGTGGTCGGCGACAGAGCGTTCCTCGTCGGGTTCCAGAAGGTCCTCGGCGAAGAAGGCGAGTGCCTCCACCTCAGGATGGGACGTCACGATGGGTTGGCACCTCCTCTCCCAGATGTGACGTCTCGGGGAAGTCCAGGGTTCCTTAGATGAGCCAGGGAAGGAAGTAGTTTGGCGCGACCTCGCGCACATCTGCTCTTGACCGTGCCGGTGGCGACTTCGAGGATGTCGGCGGCCTCGTCGACCCGGTACCCGAGCATGTCCACCAGGGTCAGTGCCATGCGCTGGTCCAAGGGCAGTTGTTCGAGGGCGGCGTGCACGTCCAGGCGGGACTCGGTCTGGGAGGCGTGGTCGGGGGCGCCGCCGGTCCGGCCGAGTCGTTCGTTGGAGATGACGTCGAGCGTCTCGTCCTCGGTGGGGGTGGCCGGCCGGACCTTCCTGCGCCGGAGCCGATCGTGGCACGCGTTCACCACGATCCGGTGCAGCCAGGTGGTGACCTGGGACTCACCTCGGAATCGATCCGCGGCGCGGAAGGCCGAAAGGAAGGCGTCCTGAAGGGCGTCGGACGCTTCCTCGGGGTCATGCATCATCCGGATGGCGACAGCCCAGAGGCGCTCACGGTGTCGGCGAACCAGTACCGCGAACGCCTGCTCGTCACCCTGAGCGTGCCTGGACAACAGCTCCTTGTCAGGGAGCTCCTGGGCCGCTTCCATCAGCGCTGATCACATACCCCACGACTAGAGAGAACTAGAGTCCGCGTACCTCGACCTCGTTGACGCTTCCACGGTAGCGGTCGCCGTCCGCGGGTAGTTCGACGAACCAGACCACGACGTACTGTCCGGTCACGCTCTCTTCGAGCTGCACCGTCTCCGAGCCGTTGACCGAGCCCTCCCAGGCGACGGGAAGGGCGGCGTCGAGGGCCGCCGGGTCCGTGGCGGAGACGTCGTCACCGACCCGGATCTGCATACCGAAGTCCTTGTCGGGCGTGATCAGGTCGAGCTCGTGTACCTCCTTGGCCGAACCCAGGTCGATGAGCAGACCGACGCCGGCCTTCTCGGTGCCCATCGGGTCCTTGTAGCCCTCGGTGTTCCACTGGGTGCTCGGGTCGCCGTCGTGCGCGAGCCCCGCCTTGTCCCCGTGTTCGCTGCCGTCACCGAGCGGGTCGAACCCGTCGGACGCGGCGATGGGGAGGACCTCCAGTTCGGCGCTGTCGACGACGTCCTCGGTGGCGTCCGCGCTGGGGTCGGCCTCTTCACCGGAGCCCGAACGCAGGTTCGTGCCGAGTGTCCAGGCGCCCGCGACCACACCGGCGAACAACAGGACGGCCACGGCGCCGATGAGCAGGCGCTTGGTCGACGATCCCTGGTCACGGGAGTCGCGTTGTTCCATTCGCGAGGCCGCCGGGGGCCGGGACCCGCCCGAACGCGCGGCGGTGGAGCCGTTGCGGGCGCTGCGACGGGGACCGGTGGTGGTGTCGAACTCACCCGTGCGCCGGGAGGTGCCGGGTTCGGGCGGGGGGACCGCCTCCGCCGGAGCCACGGGCAGGGGGATGAGACGGGGGACCTCGGCCAGGGCCGCGCAGAACTCCGCGGGGGTGGTGATGGGCGGGCCCGGCACCATCTGACCGACCAGCTGCGGCAGGGCCGCGCGGGTGGTGATGGTGGCGAGCTGTTCGGTGATGCCCTGACGCAGTTGACCGGGAGGGTAGGGGCCCATCGGTCCTTGCGGGGCGCCGGGCAGGCCGCTCTGCGGTCCGCCCGGCCAGTAGCCGGTGAGGGCCGCGTACAGCAGGTTGCCCAGCCCCTGGGCGTCGATGGCACCGGGTTGGGGGACGTTGCTGCCCAGCAGCGCGGCGTCCACCCCGATACCGGTGACCTTGACCGCTCCGCCGCTGCTCCACATGAGCTTGCCGGGGGACAGACAAAGGTGATGGAGACCGTTGGCGTGGGCGGCGGCGATGGCCTCGGCGGCCTCGGCGACCAGACCCGCGGCGCGTTCGGGCTCCATGGGGCCCTGCTGGAGCAGTTCGGCCAGGGAGGAGCCGATGACCCACTCCTCGACCACATAGGGGATGGGTGAGGTGTCGTCGGCGTCGAAGACCTGGGTCACGCGTGCGTCGGGCACACGGCTGGTGGCCCTGGCGGCTCGCACGACCTCTGACGTTCGGGGGAAACCGTCGGCGAAGGTCCATACGGCGACCGGACGCGCCAGCGTCTCGTCGGTGGCTTTCCACCGGGTCGCACCACCGGTCTCGCTCACCACGTGGTCGAGTCGGTAGCGGTTGGCCAGCTTCGCCCCGGGTTCGATCAGGAAGGTGCTCATGATGGGAGTGACGGGTGCCAGTGCCGCTGAGTCGCGTGGTTCCCATGCGGGTTCACACGAGGGGATCGGCCCTGTCTGCTGTCCCCAGCCTCCCTTCGGGCAGCTCGGATGAACGATGCTTTGGCGGTAAAGCGGTGTCTGTCCATGCTAGGACGCGTGAACAGCCTCTTTGGAGGACATTGATTACCCATCGACCTTCCTGGACGTATTCGTATCCGACTACCCAAGGTCATCCATTCCAGGTGATCAGCGGCGTCGTAGTCGTGTCTTGAGCAAATCCAGGAAGGATGTGACTTCGGACACATTGAGGAACTTGGCCGAGACCACGAACAGTACGGCACCGACCAGGCCTCCGGCCACCATCGAGGAGAGAGCCGGCCACAGATCACCGGGCAGACCATTGAAGACCACGAGCATCAGGATGCCGAAGAGGGCCGCGGGGACGGTGGCCAGGTGCAACTTGAACAAGGTGACCACGGTGCGACGCCCGTCCAGGCCGTTGAGTCGCTTGTGGAGGATGTACCACATGATCGCCGAACCCACGATGTAGTACAGGCCGTAGGGGACCGGCAACCACACCACGATGTGCTGCGGGGTCTCCGCGAACACGAACAACAGGGCGACACCGGTGATGGCGTGCGTGATCTCCGAGGGGATCGCCACCAGGGCGGGCGTACGGGTGTCGCCCAGCGCGTAGAAGACACGCATCTGTAGCTGGAACAGCGTGAACGGGATCAACATCACGCAGAAGACCATCAGGATCCGACCGATGGCCGCGGCGTCCTCGGCGCTGGTGCTGCCCTGCGCGTAGATCATCACGCAGAACGGGATGGCGAAGACGATCATCGCCACCGCGATCGGCACGATCAACACCGAGGAGAGACGGAAGCCCCGGGAGAAGTCACTGCGGACCTGGTCCTTGCGGCCGGCCGCGACGTGTTCGCTCATTCGGGGCAGCAGCGCCGTGATCACCGAGACCGCGATGATCGCGTACGGCAGCTGGAACAGCATCGAGGCGAACTTGTAGGCCGCGATGCCCGATCCGCTGTCGTAACCCAGCTCCGCCGACATCGCCCCGGCGCGCGTGGCGACGTTGGTGGAGACGAGGGCGCCCACCTGCGCGACCACGATGTACAGCATCATCCAGGAGGCGGCGCCGGCCGCCTCGCTCAGGCCCGAACCCCGCAGGTCCAGACGCGGCCGCCAGCGGAAGCCCGCCGCGAACAGCGCCCAGATCAGCACGGCGGCCTGCACGACCTGGCCCAGCGCGGTCCCCAGGCCCAGCAGCGCGATCTCGCCCTGCGTGATGGTCTCCGGGGTCCGTCCCGGGCCGGCGATGCTCAGGAACCACAGGCAGATGCCGATGATCACGACGTTGTTCAGCACCGGAGCCCACATGGGGGCGCCGAACTTGTTCCGCGCGTTCAGCATCGCGCTGGCCAGACCGCTGGCGCCGATGAAGAAGATCTGCAGCACCAGGTACCGGGCGAGGATCACCGAGACGTCGTACTGCGCCCCGCTGAACCCGCCCGCGTAGATCCTGATGAACCACTCGGCGATCAGCACCGAGACCAGGGTCAGCACGAACAGACCGAGCAGCATCAGGGTGACCAGGCGCTGTTCGGTCTTGTCGCCGCCGTCCTGGTCGAGCTTGCGTCGCTTGACCAGGAACGGCACGAACACACTGGCCAACAACCCGCCGATGAGCAGGTCGTAGATCATGTACGGGACCATGCCCGCGGTCTGATAGGCGTCGCCCAGCAGCTGGGTGCCGATCGCGGCGGCCAGGACGATGGTCCGGACGAAGCCGGTCACACGCGAGGCGATCGTGCCGACCGCCATGATCGCGGTCGACTTGGCGATGTTGCCCGGACCGGTGTGGGACGAACCACCGATCTCGTCGCCGTCCTCCATACCGGCGCGGTCCGCGGTACCCACGTCACCGATGTCGCTCGGATCCCGGAGGGTCTTCAGACCGGTCTCGGGTTCGCCCTGGGGTTCTGAACGTTCATACGCGTCGAGCACGTCCTCCGGCATCACCATCTGGCGACCGGAGCGTTGCTTCGGAGGGTCCTCGGGTCCGTTCCGGGAACCGTCGGCGTACTGACGGGGGTTGTCGCTGGACACCGTCGGGCGGTCCTTTTCTGACTGAGTGCGGCTACGGGTTCGTGCGCCGGCGGGTACGGGGCCGGAACAAGGGGACGTTCATCATCGACGCAGCCGACCGCGGATCAGTTCCACCGCGGCGCTCAGTTCGGGCACGCGCAGCACGCGCGCGGACACGAGGAAGAGCAGGGCGCCGGCGACGCAACCCACCAGGGGAGCGCCGACGTAGGTGAACAGACCGGGACCGACGTAGGCGTCGAAGAACCAGAGCACACCGAAGCCCGCCGCGATGCTGGGGATGACGGCCAGGTGCAGGCGCAACAATGTGCCAAGCACGTGCTTTCCGTCAAGTCCCCCGATACGACGACTGATCACCTGACCGGCGATGGTCAGACCGGACAGGAACGACAGCATGAAGCCCGAGGCGACACCGACCACGACCATGTTCGGCGGCAGCAGCAGGTAGGCCACCAGTGCCAGCGCGCTGTGCACGGCGAGGTTCGCGCCACCGATGAGGGCGGGGGTCTTCGTGTCGCCCATGGCGAAGAAGACGCGCAGCATCAGCTGGAAGACCGTGAACGGCACCAGACCGAGCGACATCACCGCGAGGATCTGGCCGATGGCGACCGCGTCGGCCACCGAGACCGACCCGCGCGCGAAGGCCAGGATGGACAGCGGCTCGGCGAACATCGCGACCGCGAAGGCGGTCGGCACCAGCACGAAGGCGGAGATCCTCAGGGTGCGGGAGAAGTCCGAGCGGACCGCGTCCCAGTTCCGATCGTCGGCGTGCGCACTCATGCGGGGCAGGAGAACGGTGATCAGCGAGACCGCGATGATCGCGTAGGGCAACTGGAAGAGCTGGTAGGCCAGGTTGTAGGCGCTGATGCCCGCGCCCACGTCCAGGCCCTCTTCGATGCTCGCGACGTTGGCGGCGTTGGCGATGTTGGTGGTGATCCACAGCCCGGCCTGGGTGAGCAGGGTGTAGAGCATCATCCAGCCGGCGGTTCGGAGCGCCTCGCCGAGCCCGGAGCCGCGCAGGTCGAGCCGGGGACGCCACCGGTAACCGGTGCGGGACAGGGCGATGAACAGGACCAGGGCCTGCATGGCCATGCCCGCCGCGGTGCCCGCGCCCAGCAGGGTCAGCTCGGAACCGGTGACCGTGTCGGGGGTCTTCCCGGGCCCGGCCACGAGTAGGAACAACCCGGCCACGCACATGATGATGACGTTGTTCAGCACCGGAGCCCACACGGCGGCGCCGAACTTGTTCCGGGTGTTGAGCATCGCGCTGAGCAGGCCGCTCAGACCAACGAAGAAGATCTGCGAGAGCAGGAAACGCGCCAGGTAGACGGACGCCTCGAACTGCAGCGGGGTGAACCGGGAACCGTACAGCCAGATCAGAGCCTCGGCGGCCAGGATCGCGACCGTGGTCACCACCAGCAACGCCAGCACCATCGAGGTGAACAGGCGGTCCTCGGTGGCCTTGCCACCGTCCAGGTCGTTCTTGCGTCGCTTGACCAGGAACGGGATGACCACGGAGGCCATCAGGCCACCGATGAGCAGGTCGTTCAGGATGAAGGGGATCGTGTGCGCCGTGTGGTAGGCGTCACCGAGCAGGTGGGTTCCGATGGCCGCGGCGAGCACGATGGTCCGCGCGAATCCGGTCAGTCGGGAGGCCATGGTGCCCACGGCCATGATCGCGCTGGAACGCATCATGCCGCCGGAGCCCTTCTCCGCCGCGGGCTTGTCCGCCACGGGTTCGGCGTCGGGCGCGGGGTCGCGTGGGGCGTCCATGGGCTCGGGGAACTCACCATCCTCGGAGGAGGGCGTCGAGCCCGGGTAGGGCCGGGTCGCGCTGTCGCCCGGGAGGGACCCGTCGAAGTGCTTACTGTGCCTCGGCGAGTAACGAGGGGGTTGTTCGTCGCCGTTAGGGGATTCGGTGACCACCGTGGATCAGGGTTCCTTTCATCGGAGGTATCGAGACGCGACTCCGGGGCCCGGAGCCTCGCGAGGGGTGCGGGCGTGGTGACGTGTGGACAAGGGAACAGGTCGACGGGGCGACATGTCGTCATGTCGCCCCGTCATCTCGTCGACACGGCTTCGGGCTTCACGCGCGGGTGTCGCCGTCATTCGACCGGTCCTCGCCGGGTTCGGTGTCCTCGGGGACGGACTCGCCCTCGGAGTCGGATGAGTCCTCGGAACGGGACGTGTCCTCGGGTTCGGTGTCCTTCGCGTCCTGCTCGGACCTCGCGTCCTCGCCGTCGCTCGGTTCCTCTTCATCCTCGTTGCCCGCGTCGCCCTCGTCGTCCTTGTCGCCGTCAGGGGCGCCGCCCTCGGCCGCGTCGGCCTTGGCGGCCTGTCGGCGGGCCCACTTGCGCAGTGCCCTCGGGGCCAGGGCCGCGACCAGGATCAGCAGTCCGATCCCGCTGATGAGCAGTGCCTGTGTGCCCAGACCCGTGGCGTTCACCTGGATCACGGTGTCCTGCGGGCTGATCGGCTCACCGTTGGAGTTCTGCAGGCTCACGTGGACCGCGGTGGTCCCGTTGATCCTCGCCGAGAGCGGCACGTAGACGGTCGTCTTGGCGCCCGGGGCGATCTGGAAGTCGGACGTGTAGGTGCCGATGCCGAGCCGTTCGGCGTTCTCCGAGTAGATCGACAGGTGCACGTAGACCGACTCGTCCTCCAGGTCGTTGGCGACGAGTACACCGGTGATCCCGGTGCTGCTGGCCAGGGTCACCGGTTCGCCCGGGATGACCCGCACGTCCTGCATCCGCTCCTGCACCGACTGACCGACCACCGAACGGGTCGCCCCGGCCAGGGCCTCGCGCTCACGCCAGTACACCGACTCCAGACGCACGATGGCCGGACGGAAGGGGTCGCTGTCCCCGACGAGGATGCTGTTGAACAGGCGCACGTCCCGACTCACGTCCTCGACCTCGCCGAGGTAGCCGGAGCCGAGCTCCTGTTCGGCGGCCCGGTCCGGATAACGCAGGCCCGACCGGGTCTCCTCCTGGTCGTCCTGGGAGGGCGGCTCGACCTCGTCCAGACGTTCGGGGGAGAGCCACGGTAGGTCCTCGGTGGCTTCGAGGACGCCGGACGCCAGTCCCGTGCCGGGGTCCCAACCGGCCGGGGGAGCGGCCACCACGACACGGTCGCCGCCGACGTTCTCACTCGCGATCATCGCGGTCTCCGCGGCGAACCGTTGCAAGGCCAGGGTGGACTCACCGGGGCCGTGCGAGGGCATGGACAGCACCTCGGTCAGGCCCGCGTCGGCGACCAGGGCGAACGGGTCGTCCTCGTCGTCCTCACCGGCCGGGAGGGGGGCCTGCGCGGTGGGGGTGGTGGAGAGCCAGGACGCGGTCGGCATCGCCGATTCGCGCAGGATGAATCGGTGGGCGTCGTGTGAGGCGTACAGCTGCTGGACGTTCTCGTCCATGAGACCGCGGGCCGGGAACGCGTACCTGGAGTCGGGCTCCATCGCCAGGGAACGGCGCACCGCCTCCTGGGCCAGGGTCAGGGAGGCGTCGGCGTCGACGTGCAGGTCGTTGCGCAACAGCGCGACCAGGTCGGTGTTGGCGTACGGGGTGGTCACGACGGTGTCGGCGGGCAGGATCCGCCGGGCCTCGCGCAGCCACACCTGGGCGGGGACGTCGGCGGCGCGCTGGTGGCGTTCCGGTTCGACCCCCTCGGGGACCTCCAGCAGATCCTCCAGGACGTCGTGTTCCTCCGCGGCGATGCGCAGGACGTCGTCCATGGTCCCAGGGTCGATCGCCCAGGTGATGGGGACACCCTCGGTCCGCGTGGGGGTCTCCTCCTCGTCCTCCTCGCCCCCTTCGGTCTCCTCGGGTGCGTCCGGGGCCTCCGTGGCGCCGTCCTCCGGAGACGCGCTCGCCTCGGGGGATGGGGGCTCCTCCGCGGTGGCGTCGTCCTCGGTGGGCTCCGCGCTGGGAGGCTCCTCGCCAGGGGACAGTTCGGCCGTCGGGCTCTCGGCGTCGGGTGAGGGCTCGTCCTCGGTGGGCTCCTCCTCCAGGCCGAGCTCGTCGACGAGGTCCTCGTCGCCGGGATCGAAGGACAGGGGGACCTGGGCGCCGGCGGCCAGGAGACGGCCCAGACGCCCCTCCTCGGTCACGGACGAGTGCAGGTCCTCGCTCAGGAAGGTGTCGTCGTCGGCGCGCTGTGGTTCGTCCATCAGCGGCCAGACCCAGGCCAGGTCGAGTTCGTCGACGTCGTCGTTCCCGGTGTAGGGGAGGAAGGTGTACTGAGCGCCCAACTGTTCGCCGTCGCCGTCCAGGGCCTCCACGACCATGGGGTACACGCCGTAGGAGCCCAGGTCGAGATCCTCCGCCGGGGTGCTGAGCGAGTACTCCAGGCCCTGGTCGGGCTCCAACGCGCCCTTGAACTCCTTCTCCGGTCCCTCCGCGTCCGGCTGCCAGCCGTCGCCGGTGGCGAACTCGTCCATCTCCTCGCGGGTGTTGAAGGAGTGCCGCGAGTAACGGATCCGGACGGTGACGTCCTCGATCGAGGTGTCGGTGGCGTTGGTCACCTCACCCGACACGCGTAGCGTGCTGTCCTCGTCGATGGCGTCCGGCGTGATCCGGTCCACGACGATCGGAGGCACCGACTCCTCGTTCTCAGGTTCCGCCGCGACGGGTGAGAGCGTGGCCGGGATCGGAAGCAGCGCGGCGGTCATGGCCATGACCGCGGCCGCGGAAGCAGTTCGACGCAACGCTTGACCGGTTTCCTGATTCGGGGCCAGGGGTCCGTCCCGCCGGGGCCGTGAAGTGACGGGGCGGGGACGGATCGGGGTGCCCGCGCGGCGCGCTCGGCGTGAGGCGGGGCCGGTGGCCGCAGGACGAAAGTGACGGGCCACCACTCCACCAGAAGATACCGTGTCCACCGAACCCGGGTTCTGGTGCGCCCGGTCGCCCGGCGCGTGGCGGGGACAGCATTTCATCCGGTGCGGGGTACGCGCCAGAGGCGACGCGAGCAGGTCGGCGATTCGCGGTCACCCCGCGAGGCCGCTTAATCTGCGTGGTGTGCCGAACACAGAGTTTTCGAGTGAGAACGACACCGCCCCTACCCGGCCCGTGGTGAACGAGCCGACCGGTGAGCAGCGGGCGGCGATCACCGCGTTGATCGACTCGATCCGCCCGATCCCCGAGGACCTCGGGGATCGTTTCGCCGCGCACGACCAACAACTCGCCCTCGTCGGTGGCCCGGTGCGCGACGCTCTCCTCGGGCGTGTCTCCAACGACGTGGACCTCACCACCGACGCCGTACCCCAGCAGATCCTGAAGCTGGTCGATGGCTGGGCGGACTCGGTGTGGACCGTCGGCATCGAGTTCGGCACGGTGGGTCTGCGCAAGAGGGGGCTCCAACTGGAGATCACCACCTATCGCAGCGAGGACTACTCTCCCAAGTCACGCAAGCCCGAGGTGTCCTACGGCACCGACATCCACGACGACCTGCTGCGCCGCGACTTCACGGTGAACGCGATGGCGGTGCGCCTGCCCGACGTCGAGTTCGTGGACCCCTTCGGTGGCCTGGCCGACCTGCGGGCCAAGATCCTGCGCACACCGGGGCGCCCGGAGGACTCCTTCAGCGACGACCCGCTGCGCATCATGCGAGCGGTGCGCTTCGCCGCCCAGCTCGGCTTCGAACTGGCTCCCGAGGTGGTCGAGGCCGCCCGGAACATGGCGGACCGGCTCTCCATCGTCTCCGCGGAGCGCATCCGCGACGAGCTCACCAAGCTCATGCTCAGCCCGAACCCGCGCCGGGGCATCGAACTCATGGTGGACCTGGGCATCGCCGAGTACGTGCTCCCGGAGATCCCCAAGATGCGCCTGGAGATCGACGAGCACCACCGGCACAAGGACGTCTACGAGCACTCGCTCACCGTCCTGGACCAGGCCATGGAACTGGAGCGTTCCCGTGGGCACGAACCCGACCTGGTTCTGCGCCTGGCCGCGCTGCTGCACGACATCGGCAAGCCCAAGACCCGTTCCTTCGAGGGCGGCAACCGGGTGACCTTCCACCACCACGAGGTGGTGGGCGCCTCCATGAGCCGCAAGCGACTCACCGCGCTGCGCTTCCCCAAGGACGTGATCACCCAGGTCGGCGCCCTCGTCGCGCTGCACCTTCGTTTCCACGGCTATGGCAAGGGGGAGTGGACCGACTCCGCCGTGCGCCGCTACGCCCGTGACGCCGGTGACCAGCTGGAGCGGCTGCACATCCTCACGCGCGCGGACTGCACCACCCGCAACCGGCGCAAGGCCGCGTCGCTCTCACGTTCCTACGACGACATGGAGCGACGCATCTCCGAACTCGCCGAACAGGAGGAGTTGGACAAGATCCGGCCCGACCTGGACGGCAACGAGATCCAGGAGATCCTCGACATCAAGCCCGGCCCCCTGATCGGCAAGGCGTACCGGTTCCTGCTGGAACTGCGCTTGGAGAACGGCCCCATGGCCAAGGAGGACGCCGCCGCGGAGCTGCGCTCCTGGGCGGCCGATCACCTCAAGGATTGAGACCCGGCTTGACGGCGGTGACGACCATCGCCATGCCGAAGACCCGTGCCGGGGTGCCCTCCAGGCCGTCCGAGACGGGCTGGAGGGCCCGCATTCGGCGGTCGAGCGGCGGCATGAGGTAGTCGATGGACCGCACCCGCAGGCCCGCGTCACGCAGCAGACGTCCCATCTCCTGGGTGGTGAACGCCCGCGCGTCCGACATCCGCTCGTGCAGCGGACGGATCCACGGCAGGAACGGGACGGTCAGCGCGGAACGGCGCCGTTCTCCCCACATGACCCCGTGGGTCTCGAACGGGAACCACCGGTTGGGCGTGGTGATGGAGAAGGCCCCACCGGGCTTGAGCACCCGGTGGATCTCGGCGAGACTCTCCTCCAGGTGGTCGAGGTGTTCGAGCACCTCGAACGCGGTGACCCGGTCGAAGGTGTTGGCGTCGAAGGCGAGTGCGTCGGCCGACATCTTGTGCAGGCCGATCCGGTCCTCCAGGTCGGTACCGGCCACACGCGCGGCGAAGTCTTCGAGGCGGGCGGGTTCGACGTCGACGGCGTCCACCCTCACGAACCCCTCGGCGAGTTCCACCGTGTAGGTGCCGTCCCCGCAGCCGACGTCCAGCAGTCGGTCACCACGGGTGGGGAGCTGCCGGCGTACCGCCTCGATCCTCTTGGTGACCCCGCGCGCCCCGAAGGCGCTGGAGGGGTTGCCGAGTCCGTAGCCGACGCTCATGGTCACCATCTCCTCATCGATCGGTCACTGCGGGGACACTACATTAAGTGACTCTTTGGCTACTCATGGATGAGTCGATGAGGCGACAGGTCGACGGGGAGACAACTCGACAGGTCGACTTCAGGAGGCGGAACGCTCCAAGTCGGAACGGGCCAGGCGGCGGGCCCGAACGGTCCAGGCCCAGCCCATCGCGAGGAAGGCCGACGCCATCACCGTGATCACCGGCACGCTCACCCCGGACAAGGGAACCAGCCCCGCGGCCAGTGCCGCGCCCAGTACGAACGTGGCGTTGAAGAGCACGTCGTATACGGAGAAGACCCGACCACGGAACGCGTCGTCGACATGTCGTTGAACCAACGTGTCGACGGTCACCTTCACGCCTTGGGAGACGAAACCCAGCACGAACGCGGCCACCGGGAACAGCGCGGGGGAGAAGGGCAGCGCGAACACCAGCAGAGCCACCGCCGCCGACGCCAACAGGGCGGCGATCCAGGAGCTCGCCCCGATCCGCGCGGTCGCCGACGGAGTGGCCACGGCCCCCAGGAAGAACCCGAGCGCGAGCAGCCCGGCGGACACGGAGAACCCGGCCAGACCGGCGACACCGCCCCCGGTGAAGGTGTTGTTGTACAGCAGCAGGGTCACCAGGCTGGAGACGCCGAACAGGATCCGGTGGCCGCCGATGGTGAGCAGCGCGGCGCGAGCCGGGACGCGCTCCCAGATGTGCCGGACCCCGGAGACCATGCCGTGCACCACGTTGCCGAGGGCGGCCCGAACCTCCTCCGGCTCCCTCTCCAGGTGCGGACCCAGCTCCCGGTAGCGCAGCGTGAGCGAGACCAGGGCGGTCCCGGCGAAGCCCAGCGCGGCCACGAACAGGATGATCCCGGTTCCCAAGGCCTGTTCGCCGCCGATCATCCCGATGGCGAGACCGACACCGGTCCCGAGGGAACTGGCGACGGTGCCGCAGGTGGGCGTGACGGCGTTGGCCATCATCAGCTTGTCGCGGGACACCACGTACGGCAGCCCCGCGGAGAGGCCGGAGAGGAAGAAGCGGTTGACGCTCAGCACCAGGAGCGCCGCGACGAAGAACGCGGGCCCTTCGCCGTTGGCGACCAGGAACGCGGTCACCGTGGCCAGGACCGCCTTGAACACCGAGGACAGCAACAGGACCTGACGGCGGGGCCACCGGTCGATGAGGACCCCGGCGAACGGGGCGACAACGGAGAAGGGCAGGAGCAACACGGCGAAGGCCGCGGCCACCTCTCCGGCGCCGGTGTGCTGTTCGGGGTTGAAGAAGACGAAGCCGGCCAGCCCGGCCTGGTAGATCCCGTCGGAGAACTGCGAGACCAACCGGGTACCGAACAGCCGACGGAACCGGGATCCCTGGAGGACCGCGCGCAGATCGCCGAAGAAGGACACCCGCCAAGGATAGGAGAGCCGACGGTGCCCGGGGAGGGGAGGAAGGGAGAGACGGGGGCGCCCGGGACCGCTACGGCCCCGGGCGGCGCCTCTTCCTGTTTCCTACGCGACCCGCGGGCTACTCGTCACCCGCGATACCGTGCTCGCCCGAGATACCGTGCTCACCCGAGATGAACTGTTCCACCGCGTCGTGGGCGTGGGCGTCGCTGTACTGCTCTGGCGGCGACTTCATGAAGTAGGAGGACGGAGCCAGGATCGGACCACCGATACCGCGGTCCATGGCGATCTTCGTGGCGCGGACCGCGTCGATGATGATGCCGGCCGAGTTGGGGGAGTCCCACACCTCCAGCTTGTACTCCAGGTTCAGCGGGACGTCACCGAACGCGCGCCCCTCCAACCGGATGTACGCCCACTTGCGGTCGTCCAGCCACGGCACGTGGTCCGAGGGGCCGATGTGCACCGCGCCGGCGTTGAGCTCGTGCGGGATCTGCGAGGTGACCGACTGGGTCTTGGAGATCTTCTTGGACTCCAGCCGCTCGCGCTCCAACATGTTCTTGAAGTCCATGTTGCCGCCGAAGTTCAGCTGGTAGGTGCGGTCCACGACCACGCCCCGGTCCTCGAACAGCTTGGACAGCACCCGGTGGGTGATGGTCGCGCCGATCTGGGACTTGATGTCGTCACCGACGATCGGCACCCCGGCCTTGGTGAACTTCTCGGCCCACTCGGGGTCGGAGGCGATGAACACCGGGAGGGCGTTGACGAAGCCCACTCCGGCGTCGATGGCGCACTGGGCGTAGAACTTGTCGGCCTCCTCCGATCCCACGGGGAGGTAGGAGACCAGGACGTCGGCCTTGCTCGCCTTGAGAGCGGCGACCACGTCCACGGCGTCCTCGGAAGACTCCTGGATCGTCTCGCGGTAGTACATGCCCAGACCGTCGTAGGTCGGGCCGCGCATGACGGTCACGCCGGTCGGCGGGACGTCACAGATCTTGATGGTGTTGTTCTCACTGGCGGCGATCGCGTCGGCGAGGTCGTGGCCGACCTTCTTGGCGTCCACGTCGAAGGCGGCGACGAACTCGATGTCGCGCACGTGGTACGGGCCGAACCGGACATGCATCAGGCCAGGGACCCGGGAGTCCGGGTCGGCGTCCTTGTAGTAATGCACGCCTTGGACGAGTGACGCCGCACAGTTGCCGACGCCCACGACGGCTACACGTACCGAACCCATTGGTCCTTGCTCCTTCTTCTTCGCGAACATGGATTCCACGGCGCATGGCGACGGCCCCACGCCGACGGCGGTCCGGGGGTCGTCATCCTGCGTCCGTATTCCGTATGTGGTCAGCAGCGCGCACGAAGGTTCTGTTCCCCCTCAGGGCCGTCGGTTACGAGGGCGAACTGTGCTTGTCTGGCTGGTTTGTCTGCTATGACTCTATCTTCGCTTTCGCCGTGAGAACGCATGTCACGTGGCACTCGAGGGGTCTCATGGCCCACAGCGAACAGGAGAAGGTGCCCACCATCCCGAGGAATTCGCACGGGTGATGTCACATCACGGCTCCCAACTGGGTCGATGGCCACGGTCGCGCATTTGAGTGATCGCCGTCACATGCGGGATGGTGCTCATAGTCGAGGCTGTGACCTGCGACGACGCCGCCAAACCGGCGCACGGTAACAAGTCGGGCGAAGTGCGCGATACCCTCGCGCGTGGGTTGTGCAATACCGTTCGATCGCTCTACCGTGACTCATGATTTGCGTGTGCGGCCGGTAGAACCCCCGAACCGAGCCACCGCCGCGGCGACGTTCAGATCGGCCCGAAAAGGCCGCTGAGCAGGGGATGCGCACCCGCAGGCCAACGACCAGGAGGAAGTAGCGGCCAACGTCTTCGCGACCTGTTGAAAACCCTCACCCAGGGTTGGGCGTCTCTTTATCAAGCCTTGAACGACAGGCGACAGCGGTGGAAAACCAGGCTGATCCGGCCCAGAACCACGCCGGTACACCGTGAACAGGTCGCGAATCACCGATCCCCCAGGGGGGACAGTCCCCCTTCCACCAAGGAATCGTCAGGCCGACCGGCCGTGAGAGGCAATCGAGGACCACGTGAGTACCGAACGACGACGGAGTGCCGAAGGCGGCCGTCGCCGGGCCGACGGCCCGGGCGACGGTCCGCGCGGTGACGGCGGAAGGCGTAGGGCCGACGGCCCGCCCCGGGGGGAACGTGCCGGCGGACGACGCCGCCCCGATCCCGCGGACGAAGGAGGCTTCTGGGGAGGCGACGACGACGCCGCCCCGCGTAGGCCGCGCCCGCCCGAGGCCGGATCCCGCGCCGAAGGACGTCCGCGCCCCGAGGGCGGACGCCGCCGCGCCGATGGCGGCCGACCCCAACGCCCCGAAGGCGCACGACGCCGCCGCCCCGAGGACGGCGAGCGTCCGCGCCGCCCGGAAGAGGGCAGGCGCCGCAGCCCTGAGGGCGGGGACCGCCCCCGTCGTCGCCCCGACGACCCGCGCGCCGGTGGGCGCCGCAGGACCACGTCGGGCCCTCGTGACCCCCGCGAACGCGAACACGGTTCCCGCTCCGAGGGCCGCCGCGCTCCGGGCAGAGGATCCAGAGCCGCCGGAGGCGCCGGAGGCCGTGGTGGTGGCGGTGGACGCCGACGTTCCCGCGAGGAGGAACCGGACGACCGCCACTGGTTCAAGCGCTTCATGTCCAAGGCGTGGAAGCCCGCGCTGGCCTTCTGCGGTCTGATGTTCATCGCCGGTGTGGCCACCTTCGCGGTCCTGTACTCCATGGCCCCCGACGCCAACGAGCTGGACGAGAACGCCGAGAACCAGATGTCCGCCACCCAGATCTACTGGGCCGGCGCCGGGGAGGAAGAGGAGGGCGAACTCGCCCTCACCACCGGAGACGTCCAGCGCGTCGCGGTCCAGCGCGAGGACATCCCGGCCACGGTCGTCGACGGTGTGCTCGCCGCCGAGCAGCGCACCTTCTACGAGGACCCGGGCATCAACATCATGGGTATCGGTCGCGCCCTGCTCTCCCGCGGCGAGGCCGGTGGTGGCTCGACCATCACCCAGCAGATGGCCCGCGGCTACTACAACGACCTTCAGGGCGAAGAGCCGCTGACCCGCAAGATCCGCGAGATCTTCATCTCGATCAAGCTCAGCCAGCAGGTCGAGCACGACGAGATCCTCACGATCTACCTCAACACGATCTACTTCGGCCGCGGTGCCTCCGGCATCGAGATGGCCGCGCAGGAGTACTTCGGCAAGAGCGTGGGCGAGCTCGACAGCGCCGAGGGCGCCTTCCTGGGCCTCATCATCCAGATGCCCAGCAACTTCGAGAACCCCGAAGAGGGTTCCTGGACCGAGACCTACCTCAACGACGAGCGCTGGCCCTACGTTCAGGAACAGCTGGCCCTGATGCACGAGGAGACCGGCGGAGAACGTGGTCTTCCCCGGGCCGAGGCCGAGGCCTTGGAGATCCCCGAGCGGATCGACTACAACCCCGAGGAGACGGGCGGTGACCCCAGACAGGGGTACGTCCGTCAGGCCGTGATCAACGAGGTCGAACGGCGGTACGAGGGCTCGGGCATCACCGGCGCCGACATCGCCACCAAGGGTTTGGTCATCAAGACCTCCCTGGACCAGGAACTGATGGTCGCGGCCGAGGAGGCGTTCAACGTCCTCCCCGAGAGCGCGGCCGACGACACCATGCACGGCCTCACCGCGGTGGAGCCCACCACCGGGCGGATCGTCGCGTTCAACGGTGGACCTGACGTCTCCACGGTGATCAACAACTCCCTGGTCCACCAGACCCAGGCGGGTTCGGCCTACAAGCCCTACGTGTTGGCCCGGGCCCTGTCCGACAACATCGGCCTGCGCAGCCAGTTCAACGGGGACAGCGGACGCGAGTTCCCCGGCCTGGCCAGCCCGGTGATCAACTCCGGCGAGGTCGACTACGGCAACGTGGACCTCATCCAGTCCACCGCGGACTCGGTCAACACCAGCTACGTGGAACTGGCCATCGAGGTCGGTGAGTCCCGGGTCGACGAGCTGGCGGTCGAGATGGGCGTGCACCCGGACCGGCAGACCACGTCCACCGTCGGTCCGTTGATCGCCCTGGGCACGCACCAGGTGAACTCGCTCGACATGGCCAGCGGGTACGCCACCTTCGCGGCCGAGGGGCGGCACTTCCCCGCCCACATGGTCACCGAGTTGCAGACCGCCGACGGCACGGTGCTGGAACCCGACGACGCGGAGGAGATCGAGGCCGGCAAGGAGGTCCTCAGCCAGGCGGTCGCCGCGGACGCCACCTACGCCATGCAGCAGGCGGTCCTGGAAGGCGGTGCCGGTAACGCCGCCCTGGCCGACGGCCGCCCCGTGGCGGGCAAGACCGGTACCTCCTCCGACGCCGTCTCGGCCTGGTTCGTGGGGTACACCCCGCAACTGTCGGCCGCGGTGGGTTTGAGCCGGGCCGAGGCCCAACCGCTCGACTTCGGTGCCGAGCTCGGTGACGTCTACGGTGGTACCACCTCCGCGAAGGTCTGGAAGGCCTTCATGGAGACCGCCATGGAGGGGCAGGAACACCAGCAGTTCCCCGAACCCCAGTGGGTCGGTGACGAGCTGAGTTACCTGCCCACGCCCCCTCCCAGCGAGGAGCCCAGCGAGGAGCCGAGCGAGGAGCCGAGCGAGGAGCCGAGCGAGGAGCCGAGCGAGGAGCCCAGCGAACCGGAGTGCGACCCGGCGGACCTGAACTGCGAGCCGTCCGAGCCGTCCGATGACCCGGATGAGTGCTTCTTCCCGGGCATGCCGGGTTGCGAGGAAGAGGAGACCGAGGAGCCCGGGTTCCCGGGTGAGAACGAGCAGCAGCAGGGCGGCGTCAACAACAGCCTGTTCAGGCCCAGGGAGTGATCCCGGACTGACCGGGCGGTACGCCGCCGGTTCACGGGGCCGGTGCCCGAGGGAGAACCTCGGGCACCGGCCCCGTTCGTTTCCCCGTTTCCCGGAACGTCGAGGCGATATCGGGCGCGTCCGAAGTATCCACAAGGCATCCCGGGTGGTATTCGGCTGCTGGTAACCTTGACTCCCGTATGGCTCAGAGTCCGAGTGGTGCGCCCCCGGTCCGATCGGGACGGTGAGACCCCGGGCTCCTGCCCTCCTGCCATGGAGATTCCATGGCCGCGACAGTCCAGAGGAGGAACGTACGCCTATGCGTCGTTACGAAATCATGGTCATCCTCGACCCGAACCTCGACGAGCGCACCGTCGCCCCGTCGCTGGAGAACTTCCTGAACGTCGTCCGCGAGGACGGCGGTTCGGTCGAGAAGACGGAGATCTGGGGCAAGCGTCGTCTCGCCTACGACATCGAGAAGAACTCCGAGGGCATCTACGCGGTCATCGACCTGACCGCCAAGACCGAGACGGTCAAGGAGCTCAACCGGCAGTTCGGTATCGCCGAGTCCGTGCTTCGCACCAAGGTTCTGCGTCCCGAGGTTCACTAGGCACTTCGGTGCCCGACCCCCTGTGCCCCGTTCGTTCTGTCCTAGGCGACAGGGATGATGCGGGGACCAGGCGAACCGCCTGATCCGAACTATCTCGAACCGGAGCCGATCCATGGCAGGCGAAACCCAGATCACGCTCGTCGGCAACCTCGTCGACGACCCTGAACTGCGCTTCACTAACAGTGGAGCCGCGGTCGCCAGCTTCCGTGTGGCCTCGACGCCCCGCACCTTCGACCGTCAGTCGGGGGAGTGGAAGGACGGCGAGTCCATGTTCCTCACCTGCAGTGTCTGGCGGCAGTACGCGGAGAACGTGGCGGAGACTCTTCAGCGTGGCATGCGCGTCATCGTGCAAGGCCGCCTGAAGCAGCGTTCCTACGAGACCCGCGAGGGCGAGAAGCGCACCGTCTTCGAGATCGACGTCGAAGAGGTCGGCCCGGCTCTGCGTAGCGCCACCGCGAAGGTGACGAAGACGCAGCGCCAGGGTGGCGGCGGCTTCGGCGGCGGTGGTGGCGGTGGCGGCGGTTTCGGTGGCGGCCAGCCTCAGGGCGGCGGCTACGGGAACCAGGGCGGCGGCTTCGGCGGCCCGCAGGGCGGCCAGGGCGGCCGCAGCGGTCCTCCCGCCGACGACCCGTGGGCGACCAACGGCGGCGGTGGTGGCGGCGGCTTCGGTGGTGGCGGCGGCGGAGGATTCTCCGACGAGCCCCCGTTCTAGCCCGGCCCCACGGCCCCACGTAACACCCGACACGGAGCCCGAAACGGCACCGAGTCACCCTTTCCATGTCCCAGCCCATCCCCGGGTGGACCCCGGGGCTCTTGCGAAGGAGCACCACGATGGCTAAGCCCCCAGCACGCAAGCCCAAGAAGAAGGTTTGCCTGTTCTGCCACGAGAAGCAGTCCTACATCGACTACAAGGACACCACGCTTCTCCGTAAGTTCATCTCCGAGCGCGGCAAGATCCGTGCCCGTCGGGTGACCGGCAACTGCACCCAGCACCAGCGCGACGTCGCGACCGCGATCAAGAACGCGCGCGAGGTGGCCCTGCTGCCCTACACCAGCACCGCTCGCTAGCGGCGATATCCGAGGGAGGTTTTTGTCGTGAAGCTGATTTTGACCCACGAGGTCAACGGTCTCGGAGCCCCCGGCGATGTCGTCGAGGTGAAGAACGGTTACGGACGCAACTACCTGCTCCCCCGTGGGGTCGCCATTCGGTGGACCCGTGGTGGGCAGAAGCAGATCGACCTGATCCAGCGTGCCCGCAAGGCGCGTGACATCCGCACCCTGGACGAGGCCCAGCAGGTCGCCGGCCAGGTCAACGCTCTGACCGTGCGCCTGAAGCAGCGTGCCGGCCAGGGAGGTCGTCTCTTCGGTTCGGTCACGCCCGCGGACATCGTCGAGGCCGTCAAGGCCGCCGGTGGTCCCGAGCTGGACAAGCGCCGCGTCGAGATCAAGAACCCGATCAAGTCGGTCGGTGCCCACAAGGTCCAGGTCCGCCTGCACCCTGAGGTCTCCGCCTCGATCAAGCTGGAGATCGTCGGCGCCTAGTCGTCGACCCTTTCCAGTTCTTGAACCCCGTTCCTCCTCGGAGGGGCGGGGTTCTTGCCGTCCGGCGAACACGCCCGGCCGGCGAGAACCTCCCTTTGGCTACTCTTTGTAACTTATCGTGTTCTCTGTGTTGCGTCGTGTCCCGCGACGCTCCTCACGGAGAGGACAGCATACCGATGGCCATTGAGAGACGACCCGAGAACGACCACCCGTTCGCGGTGGGCCGCAGGACGATGCTGCGCGGAACGGTTCTGGCCGCCGGGGGAGTGCTCCTCGGTGGCGCACTGGGGGTTTCCGCCGTGGGCCGGGCTTCGGCCTCCGCGACACCCAAGGTGTACACCAGGTCGAACTGGAAGGCCCGATCGCCGAAGGGATCGGTGGACATCCTGGGCAAGGGGCCGACGCACATCGTCGTCCACCACACCGCGACCGGCAACGTGTCCGACACGTCCACCAGCCACGCCGCCGCCCTGTCCCGATCCATTCAGAAGCACCACATGGACAGCAACGGCTGGATCGACACCGGTCAGCAGCTCACCATCAGCCGAGGTGGCCACATCATGGAAGGGCGCGACAAGACCCTTCAGGCCATCGGCGACGGCAAGCACGTCCTGGGCGCGCACACCGCCGACCACAACTCGCACACCATCGGGATCGAGAACGAGGGCACCTATACCTCGGCGACCCCGCCGGAGGCGCTGATGTCGGCGTTGGTGGACACCTGTACCTGGCTGTGCCTGGTGTACCGGTTGGATCCGCAGGACGCGATCGTGGGGCACCGCGACTACAACTCCACCAACTGCCCGGGGGACAAGCTCTACTCGATGCTCCCCAAGCTCCGGAACGACGTGGGGAGCCGCCTGCGGGAACAGCTCGCTCACCTGAGCCGATACGCCGGCGAGGAACTCGCCGTGGAACAGCTGCCGAGCTTCCCCGGCGCGCCGGAGGCGGAACGGACCGCCACCTTCTACCACGGCCCCACGATCGGGGACCTCGACGCGTCCTTCTGACCCGGGCCCACCCGTCGCCGCCCTCGACACGACGGTCGGGGGCGGGTCCTGCGTTCGCGAGGGTGCCCCTCAGGGACGCGTCGCGCCGGTGACCAACCAGGCGGTACCACGCGCGCGAAGGCCGAGAGTGATGGCCCGGGCCAGGATCCATACGGCGAAGGCGATCCACAGGCCCACCAGACCCCAGGTCTGGGACGTGGCCAGGTGTGGAAGGACCAGGGCGAACGGCAGGAAGGCCAGCATCGTCCACAGGGAGGCCCACGCCAGGTAACGCTGGTCCCCGGCGCCCATCAGTACTCCGTCGAGGACCATGGTCACTCCGCTGAGCGGCTGCATCAGCGCCACGACGACCAGGGAGGCCATGATCAACCCGGCCACCCGGGGATCCGAGGTGAACGGAAGGTGCGCCCACGGCAGCACCAGGAACACCAGGACCATGAACACCAGGCCCGACAACACCCCCCATTCGATCATGCGCCGAGTGGTGTCCTTGGTGCCTCGAACATCCCCCGCCCCCAGATAGCGGCCGACGATCGACTGCCCCGCGATGGCGATGGCGTCCATGGCGAAGACCAGCAGCGCCCAGATGTTGTAGCTCACCTGGTGCGCGGCGATCGACTCGTCTCCCAACCGGGCGGCCACCGCAGTGGTCACCAGCGCCACCACACGCATGGACACACTGCGTAGGAACAGTGCGAACCCGGCCGAGGCCGAGGCCTTCAGTCCCGCCACACTCGGCATCAGGGAGACACCCTCGCGACGGGCGGCGCGGACGATGGTGGCCACGTACCAGAACGCGCCCGCCCCCTGGGCGAGCACCGTCGACCACGCGGAACCGGCGATGCCCCAGTCCAGGACCAGGACGAACGTGGCGCACAGGATCGCGTTGCCGATGTAGGAGGAGACCGCCACCATCAGCGGGGTACGGGCGTCCTGCAACCCGCGCAGCACTCCCGTGCCCGCCATGATGATCAACAGGAACGGGGTGCTGAGCAGGCTGATGCGCAGGTAGATGATCGCGTACGGGGCCACTTCGGGGGAGGCGCCGAGGAGGTCGATCATCCACGGGCCGAGCGGCCAACCGATGCCGATCGCGGCGATACCCAGCAGGACCGCGAGCCAGAGCCCGTCCACACCGTCGCGCATGCCGCCGGGGATGTCTCCCGCGCCGAACTTGCGGGCGACGGCGGCGGTCGTGCCGTAGGCGAGGAAGACGCACACCGCCGCCAGGGTCAGCAGCACCTGTCCGGCGACGCCGAGACCACCGAGGGCCTGGGTGCCGAGCGAACCGACGATGGCGGAGTCGGTGAGCAGGAAGAGCGGTTCGGCGATGAGGGCGAAGAACGTGGGGATGGCGAGGGCGAAGATCTCGCGGTCGTGGCGGTGTCGGAAGGGGGCCGCCGAGAGGAATGTGGCCATGGCAGAGCCACAGTACCGGACAGGCGTTCGACGGGTGGGGTGAGGTTGTCCACAGGCTGTCGAAGGCCTGTGGATAACCTGTGGAAAGCCTCCTCGTGAGACATCTTGCACGTCTTGGTAGAGAAGCGCGTTTTCGCAGTTCAAATGGGTTATGGGTGACTGGTGGCATAGTTATCCACAGGTGATGTGCATAACCTCTGCGCACAATGCCCCATGGGGCTGGGGATGTGATGGTAAAGGGGTGTCCACAGGCCTCCCTCACGGCGTCCCCCGTCACCCGGATGGGGCATGCTGGAAGGGTCGGCCCGGACCCGGGCCGACGCACGCGTCCGGTGTGGGGAGTAGTCCGTGAGTGTCGCCGAGCAACCACCTGAAGCAGGCGGATACGAGCGCACCCCACCGCATGACATCCAGGCCGAACAGAGCGTCCTGGGCGGCATGCTCCTGTCCAAGGACGCCATCAGCCAGGTCGTCGAGATCATTCGGTCCGCGGACTTCTACCGACCCGCGCACCAGATCATCTACGAGAGCGTCGTAGACCTGTTCTCCCGTGGCGAGCCGGTCGACGCCATCTCGGTCAACGCCGAACTGACCAAGCGCGGCGAGGCCACCCGTGTCGGCGGCGCCCCCTACCTGCACACCCTCACCGAAGCGATCCCCACCGCGGCCAACGCCGGCTATTACGCCAAGATCGTCTCCGACCGCGCGGTCCTGCGCCGCCTGGTCGAGGTGGGCACCCGCATCGCGCAGATCGGTTACTCCGGCGACGGAGAGGTCGACGACCTGGTCGACCACGCCCAGGCGGAGATCTACAAGGTCGCCGAGAAGCGCACCGGTGAGGACTACGTCGTCCTCGGCGACATCATGCCGGGCGCCTTGGACGAGATCGAGGCCATCGGCGCGAACGACGGCAGCATGACCGGTGTCCCCACCGGCTTCGCCGACTTCGACGCCCTCACCAACGGCCTCCACCCCGGCCAGATGGTCATCATCGCCGCTCGGCCCGCCGTCGGAAAATCGACCCTGGCCTTGGATTTCGCCCGTGCTGCGTCTATCAAGAACGAGATGACGTCCGTTTTCTTCAGTCTGGAGATGGGGCGCAACGAGATCGTCATGCGTCTGCTCTCCGCCGAGGCGCGGGTGCCGCTGCACACCATGCGTTCGGGGTTGATGACCGACGACGACTGGGCGCGGCTGGCCAGACGTATGGGCGAGGTGGCGAGTGCGCCCTTGTTCATCGACGACTCCCCGAACATGTCGATGATGGAGATCCGGGCCAAGTGTCGTCGGCTCAAGCAGCAGCACGACCTCAAGCTGGTGATCGTCGACTACCTCCAACTGATGAGCTCGCCCGGTCGGGTGGAGAGCCGCCAGCAGGAGGTCTCCGAGATGTCGCGTTCGCTCAAGCTTCTGGCCAAGGAGTTGGAGGTGCCCGTGGTGGCGCTCTCCCAGCTCAACCGTGGTCCCGAGCAGCGCACTGACAAACGCCCACAAGTGTCGGATCTTCGCGAATCGGGCAGCATCGAGCAGGATGCGGACATGGTCATCCTGCTGTACCGCGAGGACGTGCACGACAAGGAGTCGCCGCGAGCCGGCGAGGCGGACATCATCGTGGCCAAGCACCGTAACGGACCCACCGCCGACGTGACCGTGGCCTTCCAGGGCCACTACAGCCGCTTCGTCGACATGGCTCCGGGATAACCTCGGCGGTCGGCGAGTACGGGGTGTGATCGATTTGGTCACACCCCGTTGTATCGGTCAATCCATAAGTCGACTTATGTGCTGGCCAAAATGTCGACAAAGAGATTCGTCGACTTGTCGCCGTGGATCTCGCCGGACTCCAGGCACAGATGTCGGCCGCTGAAGCGCTCGCGCATGCGTCGGTCGTGGGTCACGATCACCAGTGCTCCGGTGTGGTGGGACAGCGCCTCCTCCAGTTCCTCCGCCGGACCGGAGGAGAGATGGTTGGTCGGTTCGTCCGGGTGATCTGTGAAAGCCGTCGGTGACGCGGTCCGAGCATGGGGACCTCCTGCCGCGTGTGTGGTCCGGGGTTGTGCGCCACGGTAGGGAAGGGATGGGTTTCGGTCATTGGCGCGCATATACGCTGCCGGCCGAAAGCCGATGGTCGCCGGTGGCGAAGGCCTTCCTGATCGCGGTGTGGGGACGCCGACGGAGCCGCGCCCACCGTGTGGAGGTGGGCGCGTGGTGCTCGGAACGTGGCGGTCCGGCGCGAGGAAGGATCTAAAGCAACATGAGTGAGACGGTGCGTCTCGTCTCAATCAAGGTCAAGGCCGTTTTCGTGAGACGGGAGTCACCCTCGCCGCTTCTCTAGAGGCGGATATTCGGTTGTCCTCATCTAGATTTATGGTCTTGCCGATTTGTCGACAAAACGATGAGCCGACTCTGTTCGGCCCGAGAACGCGAAGAGCCACCCGCGTCGTGCGGGTGGCTCTTCGGGGTGTGTGTCCGGGCGGCCGGTCAGAGCCAGCGGGCCTCGGGGCGGGTGCGTCCGCTCTCATCGGTGATCAGAACCCAGTGAAGGATGGGGTGCTCCGAAGTGGTCGCGTCGGTGTTCTCGCGCGGTCGAGGGACCTGCGTGGGCTGAGGAGCCAGGCCGGCGAGGCGGCGGCTCTGGGCAGCGGATCGATTGCGCCGACGGGTGGTCAACGAGCGGGACGGGCGCGGCGCGTGGTCGGTCCTGCGTGCCATGGAGCCCTCCTCGTTTCCTATTGAGATAGCTCATGTTAACCCTTTGTTCATCTAAGAGTCAATTCGGCACGGCGTGACGTACCTGACCACCCGGGGATTTCGCGCTCGAACCGCCTCCAAGGTGAACGCAAGATGAACAAACCGGTAACCCGGGTCGCGGCGAGGGGTCGGCCAAGGATCGGACACGAAGAAGCACCCGCCACCTAGACGGGTGCTTCGAAGCGTCGTACGCGGGTACCGGTCACTCCTTGAAGATCAGTCCCACGACCTCGAGGTAGAGCTGCTCGGGGTAGGGAATGAAGTCGATCCTGCTGAGCGCCTGGTCCTGACCCGCGGACTCCATGACGAAGGTTCCGTAGCCGAGGAACCGGCCGAGCAGGGTGCGTTCGAACCGCATGTCCGTGACCTTGCCCAACGGCATCATGTTCACCTGTCGGGTGATCAACCCCGTGGTCAGGAGCAGCCGGGCCGACGTGATGACGAAGTAGTCCACAGACCACTCCGCGACCCGCCAGACGAACCACACCAGGACCAGCAGCCACAGCCACCAGATGACGGCGAGCACGACGCCGCCGTCGGCACCGCTGCCGATCGTCTGGCTCAGGATCCCCGCGAGGATCAACGCGGCCAACACGATCGCCACCGGTCCGATGAGGACCGCGGGGTGACGTCGGATGGTCACCACGTCCTGCTCATGTGGCAGGAGATAGCGGTTGACCGATGCCGGTGCCGCGTTACTTGAGGCGACGAGCTTCATGGCACCCGCTTCCTCACGACTACGGCAGCAGTGCGTTGACGAAGCGGGACATCGACTCCGCGCCGCCCATCAGGCCGCCCAGGGCACCCTGGATCACCCCGGCCGCACTTTCCGGTTGCGTGAGTAGATAAAACAACACGAAACCGATGAGCGCGTATCCGCCCCATTTCTTCAACTTCGCCACGACTGACTCCCCTTGGAATCCACCTGACCCACCAACCCAGCAGTGATTGTTGCATCGACCATCATGCCCGTAAAGCCTTAAGCGCACCCTCGGCGTGGCGGTATGTCTGCCGTTCGCCACTTGCGGACTGTGTCCGGTTCCGGTGAGGTTGTTGTCCCTGTGAAGGACGGTCCGAAATTCCTTTTTGTCCAGAGGCAGGTCAGAAGGGGTGAAGACCGCAGACGAACGTGTTCCGGGTGGGAGGTTCCGTGGAGTTCCGCAGGTCCGGATCCCGGGGAGGGGTCACCGGCGCCGGCCCGGCGTCGGTTCCCGGTCTTCCATAGTTCTGTGTAATGCAGGGCCGAAACAGCCCACGCGAGTGGTCAACGTTGTTCGGCGAAGGCCAGGGCCAGAACCTGTAGGTGTTGTCGTGCGATGCGTTCGACGAGGTCCGGGGTGGCTCGTCCGGTCACGTCCTGGGCTCCGTGCCGAGCCGCGTCCACGCACCGGGAAACGGTGGCGGAGTGGTGAACGTTGGAGAACTCCGTGGAAAGGCGACTGACGACGGGACTGAAGTGGGGGTCGCTGGCGGCCTGGGTGGACGAGGGGGAGGGGTTCTCGGGCATCTCACTCCTTCTGGGCTGCGGGCGGAACGGCACGGGGGGTGTGCGCACGGGGGCTATGCGTAGCCACTGAGGGGTAGCCGGAGTGCCGCCTCGAATGTGGGGGCGGTGTTCCGGGTCTCGGTGGCCTGGCCCCTGGGGCGGGGCGGTTTCGGTCGGGCTGATCTACCCCGTTACGGGTGGTCAGGAACCATGATCACCCTAATCTGTTACGTTCCAATCTCGAAATGAATTCGGCTAAAGCAGCGCCGTGTCTCCGGTGTGATCGATCAAGCGGGCTCGACCAGGGGGGACGTCGGGCGGGGGCACGGCCATGAGGGGTCAATGCCCGATTTTCGGACGTTCATTCGGCTTCGACCAGAAAGAGCCGAAAAAGCGCCCGATCAGTGATCTGATCGGGCGCTCGGGGCGTGGGATGCGACGAAGCCGCGGCCCGGCCTCAGGAACAGCCGTAGAGGCGATCACCGGCGTCGCCGAGTCCCGGCAGGATGAAGCCCTGCTCGTTCAGGCGCTCGTCGACGGCCGCGGTCACCACGCGAAGGGTGGCCCCGTGGTTCTCCGGGAGGCTCTCCGTCAGCTTCCGCTCCACCGCGGTCAGGCCCTCGGGAGCGACCAGCAGGCAGATCGCGGTGATGTGATCGGCGCCGCGCTCGACGAGCAGCTTCAGGGCGGCGGCCAAGGTTCCACCGGTGGCCAGCATCGGGTCGAGCACGTAGCACTGGCGACCGGACAGGTCCTGGGGAAGACGGTCGGCGTAGGTCGCCGGCTGCAGGGTCTCCTCGTTGCGGGCCATACCCAGGAACCCGACCTCGGCGGTGGGCAGCAGCCGGGTCATGCCGTCGAGCATGCCGAGTCCCGCGCGCAGGATCGGAACGACCAAGGGAGTCGGGCGCGACAATTGGAATCCGGTGCTCTGCACGAGCGGGGTCTCGATGGTGACCTCTGTCACTCGGACATCTCGCGTCGCCTCGTAGGCGAGCAGGGTCACCAGCTCGTCGGTCAGCCGCCGGAAGGTCGGTGAGTCGGTCCGCACGTCGCGCAGGGTGGTCAGTTTGTGCGAGACCAAGGGGTGGTCGACGACCAGGGTTTCCAAAACGTTCTCCGGGTGAGCTGGGGCGACAGGGCGATGTGTGGGTAGAGGGGCCGGCACGAGTCTAACCGCGCGTATACCCCGACCCGGGGTGTCTCGGGCGGGCCTCGGGGCACCCCGGCCCCCGTTCGAGGTGTCGAGGCCGTGAAGAAGGGTGCCGGGATCGTATGCGGGGGCGCGCCGGAGCCTCCTGACGTGAGAACGTGGGTCCGGTCCATGGCGGACGAAGGAAGGCTGTGAGGTGGGAGTGATCGCTACCATGACACTCGCACGGGCGAGCCGGATCCCTTCGTCCGCACCGATACACCGTCCGGGTTGGGGTGACGATGACAGTGCTCGATCATGGTGACGACGACTCGGGTGACTTCGCGGCCGTCGCATACAGGGAAGAGGAGTACTGGGATGTGGATCTCCTCCCCATCGCGCTGGTGCACGACCTCAAGGGTCTGATCCACGCGCTGCGCCAACAACCGAGCATCAGCGGTTCCCTCGGACTGGTGTCCGTAGGCGACGACTTCTTCATCATCGTCCGGGTGTACGGCGAGGACGTCACCGTCTTCCTTTCCGACGTGACCGCCTCGGTGGACTGGCAGGTGGCCAGGGACGTCCTCGACTACCTGGACATCGACCTTCCCCACGACGACGACCTCGACCAGGTCCTGCCCGCGGGCGACCTGTCCGTGGTCGCGGACCTGGGCCTGGACGAGATGGAACTGGGCGCCCTCGCCGGTGACCTGGACCTGTATCCGGACGAGGTGCTCGCCAGCGTCTCCGAACGTCTCGGATTCGCTCAGGCCTTTCAGCGTGTCCTCGACGGTATGGGGTAAGGACGCCTGCGGAAGTGACCTGGAGAGACGGGAGAGTGAGCCGTGTCGACCTTCGCAGCTGTCTTCGCTCCCAACGGCGGGACATGGCGCGGAACCGAGGTCGATCTCGGTGATGTGGACGTCATCGACGACATCACCGACCTCATGCTCGACTACGAGACCGAGTGGGGCAGTGACATGGCCCTGCTCCTGGTGGAGGCCGACGACGAGTGGTTCGCCGTCGTGCGTGTGGACGTGATGGGTTCCGAGCCGCGCGTCTATCTCTCCGACGGTCGGGTCGTGCACGATCACCCGGTGGCCGGGATCCTTTCCGAGGCCGGTGGCCTGGGAGCCCCCATGCCGGTGGAGAGCGCGGGAGCCCGCCCCGATCCGCGTCCCGACGGTGACGACGGTCTGCTCTCGGACCTCGGGGTGCCGGGCGAGGAACTGCGGTCCCTCTCCGCCGATGGCGGGGTGCTGCCCGGTGACGTCCTCGCGGTGGTGGCCGAACGCACCGGCTTCGCCGAACTCCTCGACTCGATGCGGCTGTGACGGGCACCCTTCCCGGGATCGACCGTGCCACGGCCGACTCGGCGATGCTCGAAGCCCTGGTCGAGGCGGAGCGTGCCCTGAGGACCGACGACGTGCCCGTGGGCGCGGTCGTGCTGGGACCCGACGGAACGGTGCTGGGGCGCGGCCACAACGAACGTGAGGCCACGGGTGACCCGACCGGGCACGCGGAGGTACTGGCCCTGCGCGCGGCCGCCGAGGCACGCGGTGAGTGGCGCCTGAGCGGCTGCACGCTGGTGGTGACCCTGGAGCCCTGCGTGATGTGCGCGGGTGCCACGGTGCTCGCCCGAGTGGATCGCGTGGTCTACGGGGCGCGGGACGCCAAGGCCGGTGCGGTCGGTTCGATGTGGGACCTGCTCCGGGACCCTCGGCAGAACCACCGTCCTGAAGTGATTCCACCCGAGATGATCAGCGAAAACGTGGCCGAAAGGTGTTCGGGGTTGCTCACCCGGTTTTTCGCACGGCGCAGGATCCGGTAGAGTTCCTCTCGGTGGAGTCGCCTAGTGGCCGATGGCGCCCGCCTCGAAAGCGGGTAAGGGGCAACCCTTCGAGGGTTCAAATCCCTCCTCCACCGCCACCAGCCGCCCCCGGGAGCACCGGGGGCGGTTTTTTCTTGCCCCGGAAGCGTCAGGAGGGGGAGGTCCCCCCGGTCGGGCCCTTGGTCTCCCCGAGCTCGGCGATGGCCTTGTCCAGCCAGTTCACCCAGAACATCTCCAGCTCGACCCCGCCCCGCAGGACCAGCCCCTGGACCCGGTCGCGTTCGGTCCCTCGGCCTCGGGCCGCGTCACGTCGCTGGAACTCGCGGTATTCGGCGAGTCGTTCGCCGTGCAGCTCTCGGTGCCGGCGCAGTTCGGCCACGAAGTCGGGGTCCACACCCACGACGCCTGTGGCGCGTACCCGCAGCATCAGGGTGTCGCGCAGGGAACGGGGCTCCTCGGTCTCGCCCACCCAACGCTCCAGTTCGGCGCGGCCCGCGGCCAGTACCTCGTACTCCTTGCGCTGTCCCCGCGTGGGGGAGTCGTTGGGCAGGGCCCGGATCAGCTCGGACCGCTCCAACTTCCCCAGTTCTCGGTAGATCTGCTGGTGGGAGGCGGACCAGAAGTATCCGATGGAACGGTCGAAGCGTCGGGTCAGCTCCAGTCCCGAGGAGGGTTTCTCCAACAGGGCGGTGAGGATCGCGTGGGGCAGGGACATGTGCGCATTCTAGGAAGGGGCGGCCGCGGACCGGTCGGGTCCGCGGCCACGGGGGATCACAGGGAGGCGGCGAGTTCGGTGCCCTGCTTGATGGCGCGCTTGGCGTCGAGCTCGGCGGCCACGTCGGCGCCACCGATCACGTGCACGGTCCGCCCGGCGGCGGTGAGCTCGTCGGCGAGGTCCCGGCGCGGGTCCTGACCGGAGCACAGCACCACGGTGTCGACGTCGAGCACACGTTCCTCGCCGTCCACGGTCAGGTGCAGGCCGTCGTCGTCGATGCGGCGGTACTCGGCTCCGGAGACCATCTCCACGCCGCGGTGGCGCAGTTCCAGACGGTGGATCCACCCGGTGGTCTTGCCCAGGCCCTTGCCGACCTTGGTGGTCTTGCGCTGGAGCAGGTGGACCCTGCGGGGCGGGGCGACGCGTTCGGGGGCGCGCAGGCCGCCGCGCTCCTTGTAGTCGAGGTCCACGCCCCACTGGCGGAAGAAGGCCTCGGCGTCCTGGCTCGCCTCCTCACCGGTGTCGGTGAGGAACTCGGCGACGTCGAAGCCGATGCCGCCGGCGCCGATGATGGCGACCTTCTCGCCGACCTCCGCGCCGCCGCGCAGCACGTCCACGTAGCCGACCACGCTGGGGTGGTCGACACCCGGGATCTCGGGGGTGCGCGGGGAGACACCGGTCGCGACGACGACCTCGTCGTAGCCCGCCAGGTCGGCGGCGGCGACCGGGGTGTTCAGGCGTACGTCCACGCCGTGCTTGTCGAGCTGCACGCGGTAGTAGCGGAGGGTCTCGTCGAACTCCTCCTTACCGGGCACGCGGCGGGCCATGTTGAGCTGTCCGCCGATCCGGGCGGCCGCGTCGAACAGGGTGACGGTGTGTCCGACGCTCGCGGCGGAGACGGAGAAGGCGAGCCCGGCGGGGCCCGCGCCGACCACGGCGACGTTCTTGCGGACCTTGGTGGGCGAGAGTACGAGTTCGGTCTCGTGGCAGGCTCGCGGGTTCACCAGGCAGGAGGTGATCTTGAGGCTGAACGTGTGGTCCAGACAGGCCTGGTTGCAGCCGATGCAGGTGTTGATCTCCTCGGGGGCGCCGGCGGCGGCCTTGGCGACGAAGTCGGCGTCGGCCAGCATCGGGCGGGCGAGGGAGACCATGTCGGCCTGGCCGTCGGCGATGATGCGCTCGGCGACCTCGGGGGTGTTGATGCGGTTGACCGCCACCAGGGGGACGGACAGTTCCTTCTTGAGTCGCTCGGTGATCCAGGTGTAGGCGCCGCGCGGCACGGAGGTGGCGATGGTGGGTACGCGGGCCTCGTGCCAGCCGATGCCCGTGTTGATGATGTCGGCGCCGGCGGCCTCCACCCTGCGGCCGAGTTCGACGACCTCGTCGAAGGTGGATCCGTCGGGGATCAGGTCCAGCATGGACAGGCGGTAGATGACGATGAAGTCGGTGCCCACGCGCTCGCGGACCCGGCGGAGGATCTCCAGGGGCAGGCGGACGCGGTTCTCGAAGGAGCCGCCCCAGCGATCCTCGCGCTTGTTGGTGGCGGGGGCGATGAACTGGTTGATGAGGTAGCCCTCGGAGCCCATGATCTCGACGCCGTCGTACCCGGCCCGCCGGGCGAGCTCGGCGCAGCGGGCGAAGTCCTCGATGGTGCGCTCGACCTCCTCGTCGGTGAGGGCGTGCGGCACGAAGGGGTTGATCGGCGCCTGGATCGCGCTGGCGGAGACCGAGTCCTCGCTGAAGGCGTAGCGGCCGGTGTGCAGGATCTGCATGGCGATCCGGCCGCCGTCGCGGTGCACGGCCTCGGTGATGAGGCGGTGCTCGGCGACCTCTTCGTCATCGGTGAGCTTGGCGCTGCCGGTGTAGGTGGCGCCCTCGGGGTTGGGGGCGATGCCGCCGGTGACGATCAGGCCGACGCCGCCGCGGGCGCGTTCGGCGTAGAAGGCGGCCATCCTCTCGAAGCCGTTGGGGGCCTCCTCCAGACCGACGTGCATGGAGCCCATGATCACGCGGTTCTTGAGGGTGGTGAAGCCCAGGTCCAGGGGTTCCAGAAGGTGGGGGTAGTCGCTCATGGTCTCTCCTCGCGCGGTGCCTCTCGGTCGGTGTCCGGCCGACCTCCCCCTCATTATGCAACAAGTTGCACAAGGGATCGAGGCTCCGCCCCCGAGAAGGACGGGAACCTCGACCGTGTCGGTCAGGGGACCAGCGGGATGAGCTCGGGACGCTTGGCCACACGACCATCACCGGAGGAACGACCGCGGATACGGCGCGCCACCCAAGGGCCCAGGAACGAACCCAGCCAGGTGAGCTCGTCGTAGACCCGGGTCACGGCGGCGGGAGTGGGCAACGGAGGCAGCGGATCGGCCCAGGAGATGTCCGCGCCCGGCAGCTCCATCGCGTGGGCCACCGCACCGGCGATCCTTCGATGCCCCTCCGAGGAACAGTGCAACCGGTCCGGGGCCCACAGACGGCGGTCCGTGGCGACCGCGTGGCCGAAGCAGTCGGCCACCGCGACGTCGTGGCGGGCGGCGGCCGCGCGAACCCGGGCGTTGAAGTCCAGGACCCGTGGCAGCAGCGGTCTGGTCAAGGGCGCGATCTTCGTGATGTTCGGAAAGGTCAGCGTGGCCACCTTGGCCCCCGCACCGGTCAGCTCGGCGAACATCGTCTCCAGGTGGCCGATCACGACGTCGGGGTCGTACCCGGGGCGGATCAGGTCGTTGACCCCGGCGAAGACGGTCGCGACGTCCGGGCGCAACCGCAGCGCGGGTTCCAGCTGTTCGGCGTGCACCTGCCCGGCCAAACGCCCACGTACCGCCAGGTTGGCGTACTCGACCCGGGCCCCGGCGGCCACCATGTGCTCGGCGAATCGGTCGGCGTATCCCCGAAAACCGCTGCTCTCGTCACCGTCGCCGACACCCTCGGTCTGGCTGTCGCCGAGGGCGACATAACGCAGATCCCCGTCCCACCACATACCCGGTCCCCTTTCCTCGGTCCCCCGGAAAGCTACCCCCGTCGGCGCCGATCCGCCTCGCGGGGTCCGGGTGACGAGGAGCGGGACGAACATCGTGGTGTGGCGATACGGGTGATCCGGGTAGGGCGTTCCTAGCGTTGGAGCGGGGGCCCGTCGCCCGCGCCACACTCTGTCCCTGGAGGTCCGTCTTGAGCAGGAACACCGTCGCCGAACAGCTCGTACGCACCCTGATCGCCGCCGGGGTCACCCGGATCTACGGGGTGGTGGGGGACAGCCTCAACCCGGTGGTGGACGCGATCCGCGACATCGACGGCATCGAATGGGTCCATGTCCGCAACGAGGAGACCGCGGCCTTCGCCGCCGCCGCGGAGGCACAGATCGACGGCCGGCTCGCGGTGTGCGCGGGATCCTGCGGTCCCGGCAACACCCACCTGATCCAGGGTCTCTACGACGCCCAACGCAGCGGGGCGCCCGTGCTGGCCCTCGCCTCGCACATCCCCTCCCGGCAGATCGGCACCGGCTTCTTCCAGGAGACCCACCCCGAACGGCTCTTCGCCGACGTCACCGAGTTCCGCGAACTCGTCTCCCACCCGGAACAGATGCCCCGCCTGGCGCGCGTGGCCGTCCAACACGCCCTCGGTACCCCCGGTGTGGCCGTCCTCGTCCTGCCCGGGGACATCGCCGGGCGGAAGGCGAGCGGGCCCGCCGACGACACCCCCGTCACCGCCGGGCGTGCCACCGCGTGGCCCGGTGAGGACGACGTGCGCGAGCTCGCCCGGCGGATCAACGAGGCCGACAAGGTCGCCCTGTTCTGCGGGGCCGGGGTCAGGGACGCGCACGAGGAGGTCATCCAGCTCGCCGAGAAGATCAAGGCCCCGGTCGGGCACACCCTGCGCGGCAAGGAATGGATCCAGTACGACAACCCCCACGACGTCGGCATGATCGGCCTGCTCGGCTACGGGGCCTGCTACGACGCCCTCCAGGAGGCCGATCTCACCGTCCTGCTGGGCTGCGACTTCCCCTACGACGACTTCCTGCCCAAGAAGAACGTCGTCCAGGTGGACCACGACCCGCGCCGACTGGGCCGTCGCGTCCCCCTGAAACTGGGGGTGCAGGGCGACGTCGCCGCCACCCTGCGCGCCCTGCGGCCTGTGCTCCGCGCCAAGAACGACGTGCGCTTCCTCGACGAGATGCTCCGCCGGCACGAACGCGCCCTGACCCGGGTGGTGGACGCCTACACGAAGGACATCGAGGACCACACCCCGATCCACCCCGAGTACGTGGCCCGACACCTGGACGCGGCCGCGCCGGACGACGCCGTGTTCACCGTCGACACCGGCATGAACAACGTGTGGGCGGCCCGGTACGTCACCCCGAACGGCAGGCGGCGGGTGATCGGTTCCTTCACCCACGGGACCATGGCCAACGCCCTGCCGCACGCGATCGGCGCCGCGTACGCGGCGCCGGGGCGCCGGATCGTCTCCATGTCCGGGGACGGCGGCCTGAGCATGCTCCTCGGTGAGCTGATCACCGTCCAGCAGCACGGTCTGCCGATCACGACGGTGGTGTTCAACAACTCCTCGCTCGGTATGGTCCGCCTGGAGATGATGGTGGACGGCATGCCGGCGTTCCAGACCGACCATCCGCCGGTGGACTACGCCGCGGTGGCCAAGGCCGTGGGCATGCCGTCGATCAGGGTGGAGGACCCCCGGAAGGTGCGTCAGGCGCTGGACGAGGCCCTGTCGGCCGATGGGCCGGTGCTGGTGGACGTGATCACCGACCCGAACGCGTTGTCGGTGCCCTCGCGGATCACCGCCGACCAGATCACCGGGTTCGCCCTTTCGGCGGGACGAACGGTCCTCCAAGGCGGGGTCGGGGCCATGATCGACCTGGCCCGCTCCAACCTCCGCAACATCCCCCGCCCGTGACCGTCCGGCTCCCGGAAACGACGAAGGCCCCGACCGCTGTGCGATCGGGGCCTTCCGTTTGCCCTGGTGGGCCGTCGGGGGTTTCAGGGGGTCGTCCCCTTGGGAAAGCATTACGGCCCGTCCGGGAAGACGACGTGAGTCGTCGACCAGAACGGGCCGCTCGGCGGAGGATAGGGGATTCGAACCCCTGAGGGCTTGCACCCAACACGCTTTCCAAGCGTGCGCCCTAGGCCACTAGGCGAATCCTCCGAGAGCAACTGTACAGGCTTCGCGGGAGTGGTTCGAACGGGCTCGACCCGGCGGAACTCGGAGCGACGAGGGTTGCCGGAGCAGTGCCGGCGTCGGATACACTCTGGGGCAGACCCCTCGTGCGGCGTCATCCTATGAACCTCCCCAGGGCCGGAAGGCAGCAAGGATAAGTAGGCTCTGGCGGGTGCGCGGGGGGTCCTTTCTTGTTCTCGGGGGTACCCGCCCCGGATCAGCCCCTCCCGGTTTCCCCGACCCGGCGCGAGTTGTCACTCCCAGAGGGTTGAATGGGACCGTGGCAGGGACCAGGGGAGTGATCACACCGTGAGCATCGCGCTGTACCGCAAGTACCGTCCCGCGACGTTCGGTGAGGTGCGCGGCCAGGAGCACGTGACCGACCCGTTGCGCCAGGCGCTGCGGAGCGGACGTATCAACCACGCCTACCTCTTCAGTGGACCACGCGGCTGCGGCAAGACCACCAGCGCGCGCATCCTCGCGCGCTCGCTCAACTGTGAGCAGGGGCCGACCCCGGATCCCTGCGGAACCTGTGACTCTTGCGTGGGGCTCGCCCCCGACGGCGGCGGCAGCCTCGACGTGATCGAGATCGACGCCGCCTCCCACGGTGGTGTCGACGACGCTCGTGACCTGCGCGAGAGGGCTTTCTTCGCGCCGGTGAAATCGCGCTACAAGATCTACATCATCGACGAGGCGCACATGGTGACCCGCGAGGGTTTCAACGCGCTGCTCAAACTCGTCGAGGAGCCCCCGCCGCACCTGAAGTTCGTGTTCGCGACCACCGAGCCCGAGAAGGTCATCGGGACGATCCGTTCGCGGACCCACCACTACCCCTTCCGGCTCATCCCGCCGAGCACCCTCAAGGAGCTCATGGAGGACCTTCTCAAGCAGGAGGAGGTCTCCTACGACCCGGCCGCCCTTCCGCTCGTGGTGCGCGCGGGCGCGGGTTCGGCGCGTGACACCCTTTCCGTCCTGGACCAGCTGATCGCCGGTTCGGACGAGGGTGGTATCACCCGTGAGGGTGCCGTCTCCCTGCTGGGCTACACCGACTCCAGCCTGCTCGGCGAGATGGTCGATTTCCTGGGAGCGCGTGATGGCGCGGCCGTGTTCGGTCTGGTGGACCGGGTGGTCGAGGGCGGTCACGATCCGCGCCGTTTCACCACGGACCTGCTGGAGCGCTTCCGTGACCTGGTGGTGCTCGCCGCGGTTCCGGACGCCATCGACAAGGGCCTGGTCAACGTCTCTCCGGAGTCGGTGGACCAGATGAAGGAGCAGGCCGCGCGGCTGGGGCCGGCGGAACTGTCCCGGGCCGCGGAGGTCCTCAACCAGGGGCTCACGGAGATGCGGGGCGCCACCGCGCCGCGCCTGCTCTTGGAGCTGTTGTGTTCGCGGATCCTGCTGCCCGCCACCGACGGTGACCAGACCGCGCTGCTGGCCAGGCTGGAGCAGATGGAGCGCCGGCTGGCGTCCGGGGCGGTCGCCCCGGCGGCTTCCGGGCCGCAGGTGCCCGCGGCACCGATGGCCCAGGCCCCCGCGCAAGCCGCGCCCCCCGCACCCGACCCGGCCCCGGCTCCGGTGCAGCGGCCCCCGGCTCCGCAGCCCGCACGGCCCGAACCCTCCCGACCCGCCGAACCGACTCCGAGCCCGAGCGGACGGAACGAGCCCTCGGGCTGGGACGCGCCCGCGCCCTCCCGTCCTCAGGCGGCGCCGCAGCAGAGCGCGCCCGCCGGTGGCGGTGGTCCCTTGGACCTGGGCCGGCTCCAGGGTGCCTGGCACCAGATCATGGAAGCCGTCAAGGGCCGTCGCCGGTTCACGTGGATGATGCTGCACGGCGGTGACGTACAGCCGATCGGGGTCGAGGGCAACACCGTGCTGCTCGGCTTCAACAAGCCCAACGAGGCCAAGGGCTTCACCAACACCGGTAGCGACAAGGTCGTGGCCGGGGCGATCCAGCAGGTGTTGGGCATCGAGGTGCGCGTGGCACCTTCGGGAACGAGTGGTGGCGCGCAGACCCAGCGATCGCAGCCCGCGCCGCGACCGGCCGAACCCGCCGGGTGGGACGCCCCACCGCGACGGTCCGAGCCCCAGGCCGCCGCGCCTGCCTCGCCCGAACCGGCTCCGGAACCGGCGCGACCCGCGGGTTCGCCACCGGAACGGTTGCTCAGCGACCGTCCGGAGCCACCGCCGGACCCCTATGAGGACGCCGCCGCTCCGCCGCCGGAGGACTACGGGGTCGCGGCGCCGACCCGCGGTGGTGGTGTCCAGGGTGGAAACGCCCCGGGGGGTCGGGACGCGAGCCCCGCGAAGACGTCCGTTCCGGGGACGTCGCCGGCCGCGCCCGACGATGGCGCGTCCACGAACAACGCTCCTTCGGCGGGTGGCTCGCGGCAGGACGCAACGTCCAACGGTGGTTCCGGTGGCGGTACCGCCCTCATCGAGACCGAGCTCGGCGGCAAGCTGATCGAGGAGATCGAGCACGAGGCACCCGGACAACTGTGAGCCGTGTGCCGCCGGCGGGGGTGTCTCCTCGGCGGAGTTTCAGGGCCGCAACGCGCGCAGGACCGTGTCGACCAGGGTGTCGGTGTAGGAGTGGTCGATCGGTCCGGTGCGCAGTAGCCACCGGTGCTGGAACGGGCCGTTGAACATCTCCACGGCCAGGTCCAGGTCGACGTCGGTACGGATCTGGCCGGAGTCCCGCGCGGATCGCAGTCGATTCCGGAAAGCCTCGATGTTGGGCCTGGTCAGGTGTTCGTAGACGGCGCGGGCGAACTCTTCGTCGTTCTGGATCTCCGCGGTGAAGGCCCGGGTGGTGCGGTCCATCGTGGGGTCGACGAACTCGTCGGCGGTCGCCCGAAGGACGGTCTTGAGGTCGGCGGCCAGGTCCCCGGTGTCGGGTAGGGGTTCACCGGCCTCCGAACCGGTGAGCCGGGTGAACACGTCGAAGACCACGGCGGCCTTGGATGGCCACCACCGGTAGATGGTCTGTTTACCGACCCGGGCGCGAGAGGCGATGGCCTCCATCGTCAGCCTGGCGTAGCCGATCTCGCCCAGGATCTCGGCGGCGGCGTCGAGGATGGCGTTGCGCGCGCGTTGGCTGCGCCGGCGGGGGTCCGGTGTGCGTCGGGTCTGTTCGGCGGTGTTGTCTGCCATGGTTCCAAGGTAGTGGCTCAAAAATGACGAGACGTCTCGTATTGACGTCGCTATGATCAAGCGTGAGTCCGTTTGGCGAGACGTAGTGTCTCGCTCTAGTCGAATAGGAGGACCCCGTGGCGAAGAACAACAACATGCTCGGCATGGGCGGGCAACGCACCACCGTCGCCCGTTCCACTCTGCGCGGTGGCAAGGCGGGGGACAAGGGCGGACCGACGGGGGACGCCCGTGAGCGCAAGGAGGAACTGCTGCGCAGGTTCCGGGAGAAGAACACCGACCCGAGGAGCGATACCTCAGATCGGTGAACCCACCGGCCAGGATCGTCCGTCGGGGTCGTCCAGCCACAACCGCTGACCACCGTCGGGACCCACGGCCAACCCGAACCGGTCCGGCTCCGGCCGGCCCAGATCGGTCCAGAGCCTCAAGGCGTCCTCGAACTCGTCCCAGATGCTGCGCGGGCCGCCCTGCTCGACCATCCACGAAGTGCCGTAGGGGTAGATCCGCACCCAGGAATCACCCCTGCGGTCGCACAGCCACAGGCCCGATCCGGTACCGATCCAGCGCCGTCGCATCCGCCAGTCCGGCACCATCACCGACAGGGCGAACGCGGACGCGAAGGTCAACAGGGGCGATACCGGGTCCTCCTGGGTGAGGCGGTACTCGTCGGGCTGTTGCCCGGCGTCGCGTACCGGCGGTGACGAGGACCCCGGGGCGCGCAGCGCCACGAACCCCACGCCTCCGTGGAATCGGCCCAGCGCGGCGCCCCCGGCTCGACGTTCGAGGCGCATGAGCACTCCCGCGCTCTCCAACAGGCCCCACGGGCACACGATCGACCCGCCCTCGACCAGCTGTTCCAACCAGGCACCCGGCACCCGGCGCACCCCGCAGACACTGATGATCCGGTCGTACGGCGCGCCGTCCGGGTGCCCGGAATGGCCGTCCGCCAGATGGGTGGCGGGGGACAATCCGGTGTCGTGCAGTGCCCGCCGGGCCGCGCCCAGCAGACGGTCGTCGATCTCCAACGAGGTCACGGCCCGGTCGCCCAGCCGGTGGGCGAGCAACGCCGTGTTCCAACCCGTTCCCGTGCCCACCTCCAGCACTCGCTGGCCGTTGGCGAGATCGGCCAGCTCCAGCATCCGAGCGAGCACGGTCGGTGCCGAGCTGCACGAGGTGGCCGAACCCTGTCGAGATCCTCGTTGCCGAGGGACCTCGGGTCCCTCCAAGCGGGTGACGATGGCGTTGTCCGTGTAGACGGCGGCCAACCAGCGGTCCGGGTTCCCCTCGGCGCTCAGCGTGCCGCCGCGCGCGGTCACCGCGCCCGTCTCCGGGATGAACAGGTGGCGGGGCACGGCGCGGAACGCCTCCACGAGGGCGGCGTCCCTCAGCGTGCCGTCCGCGATTATCGCCTCGATCAGTGCCGAGTTGCGCTCCCTTGCGGTCAACACGTCCTCAGTCCCCTGGTCGTCGCTGGTCGGATGTGGTGTCGAAGGACACCGAAGGGGTCGAGAGACCCCGTCGCCATCATGTCAACCGAGGCCGTTCCCCGCCGCTCTCTTCGGTCTTTTCGCTGGTGAAATCGGGTCAACGGTGCGACCAAGTCCTCCCCGTGACGAACCGGGGCCCGAGCCTCTCGACCGGCTCGTCGAACGGAGCGCGAACGGCACCGGATGTACCGACTACCCTCACAGACAAGTGACATCCGGAAAGAGACCCAGCACCTCGAGTGCGGCGAGGAGACGGCCGTGAACCCTGGCGGAATGGACATGCAGGCCCTGCTCCAGCAGGCCCAGCAGATGCAACAGCAGCTTGTGGAGGCTCAGCAGGCCCTGGAGGAGGCCGAGGTCGAGGGCACCTCCGGTGGTGGCCTGGTCAAGGTCAAGCTGAGCGGACGCGGACAGGTCGAGGACATCACCGTCGACCCCAAGGCCGTCGACCCCACCGACGCGGAGGAGACCTCCCAGACCATCGCGGACCTGGTCCTGGCGGCCATCCGCGACGCCGAGGCGCAGGTCGAGCGCCTCCAGCAGGAGAAGATGGGTCCGCTGACCGAGGGCATGCCCGGAGGCGGCGGGATCCCCGGTCTCCCCGGCTTCTAAGGTTTCCTTCCGGACGGGCCGAGTCCTTGCCGGAAGGCTTGAGGAGACGGCGCCGTCCCGGTGACAGGGCCGGGGCGGCGAGGCCGGGACACCGCCTCTGCTTCGCCGGTCCCTTGTCCGAAGAGGTCACCGGCCCCCGATACGGTGGGGGATCACAAGGGGCGACAACGGCCCCGCCGGGTCGATCCCGGTTCCGACCGAGTGGGTAGGCATGTACGAAGGCGCGGTTCAGAATCTGATCGACGAGCTCGGGCGGCTGCCCGGCGTCGGTCCGAAAAGCGCGCAACGCATCGCCTTCCACCTCCTGTCCGCCGAACACGCGGACGTCAAGCGCCTGGTCAACGCGCTCGTCGAGGTCAAGGAGCGGGTCCGCTTCTGCTCCATCTGCGGCAACGTCGCCGAAGAGACCGAGTGCCGAATCTGCCGTGACACCCGCCGCGAAACCGCGATCATCTGTGTCGTGGAGGAGTCCAAGGACGTCGTCGCCATCGAGCGCACCCGGGAGTTCCGGGGCCGCTACCACGTGCTCGGCGGCGCCATCAGCCCCATCGAGGGCGTGGGACCGGACGACCTGCGCGTCAAGGAGCTCATGACCCGTCTGGCCGACGGCCAGGTGACCGAGCTGATCCTGGCGACCGACCCCAATCTGGAAGGGGAGGCCACCGCGACCTACCTGGCGCGGTTGGTCAAACCCATGGGGCTGAAAGTCACCCGCCTGGCCAGCGGTCTGCCCGTCGGCGGCGACCTTGAGTACGCCGACGAGGTCACTTTGGGTCGTGCCTTCGAAGGCCGCAGAAGCCTGGAGTTCTAGCTCACATTCGCCCGTAATGGGGACGAAATATGAGTAACCTCCGTTCGAGCGGGTAGGCCCGAGCGCTGGTGTGTCAAGACGCCACGCCCTCCCGCCGCAGGTCGGAACGGGTGCGGCGAGGCGTCACTGACTACACTCCCTTGTGAATTGTCTTGATCCCAACTCCTCAGGAGCATCGATCGTGGCCCTAATCGTGCAGAAGTACGGTGGGTCTTCCGTGGCCGACGCGGAAGCCATCAAGCGAGTAGCCCAAAGGATCGTGGCTCAGAAAAAGGCGGGACATGACGTCGTGGTCGTCGTCTCCGCTATGGGCGACACGACCGACGAACTGCTGGACCTGGCCGAACAGGTCTCCCCGATGCCGCCCGCCCGCGAGCTCGACATGCTCGTCACCGCGGGTGAGCGCATGTCCATGGCACTCGTGGCCATGGCCATCGAGAACCTCGGGTACGAGGCTCGTTCCTTCACCGGTTCCCAGGCCGGAGTCATCACCACGTCGTTGCACGGCAACGCCAAGATCATCGACGTGACTCCCGGGCGTATCCAGGAAGCCGTCGGCGAGGGTGCGATCTGCATCGTCGCGGGTTTCCAAGGCGTCTCCCAGGACACGAAGGACATCACGTCCCTGGGCCGTGGCGGTTCGGACACCACCGCCGTCGCTCTCGCGGGTGCGCTCAACGCCGACGCCTGCGAGATCTACAGCGACGTGGACGGCGTGTTCACCGCCGACCCCCGTGTCGTGCCCACCGCGCAGCGCATCCCGCAGATCTCCTACGAGGAGATGCTGGAGATGGCCGCCAGTGGCACCAAGATCCTGCACCTGCGCTGCGTCGAGTACGCGCGCCAGTTCAACATCCCCTTGCACGTCCGCTCGTCGTTCAGCCAGAAGCCCGGCACGTGGATCGTTTCGGAAGTCGAGGAAAGCGAAGGCATGGAACAGCCGATCATCTCCGGGGTCTCTTTCGACCGGAGCGAAGCCAAGATCACCGTCGTAGGCGTCCCCGACAAGGTCGGTGAGGCCGCGACGATCTTCAAGGCGCTCGCCGACGCCGAGATCAACATCGACATGATCGTGCAGAACGTGTCGGCGGTCTCCACCTCGCGCACCGACATCTCCTTCACCGTTCCCAAGGACTCCGGCAAGCAGGCCGTCGACTCCTTGAAGAAGGTCCAGGACAAGGTCGGCTACGACTCCCTGCGCTACGACGACAAGATCGGCAAGGTCTCGCTGATCGGCGCCGGCATGCGCTCCTACCCGGGTGTGACCGCCCGCTTCTTCGACTCCATCGCCACTTCCGGCACCAACGTCGAGATGATCTCCACCTCGGAGATCCGTATCTCGGTCATCGTCGAAGAGGACCAGGTCGACGCCGCGGTCCAGGCCGCGCACAGTGAGTTCCAGCTCGACGCCGACCAGGTCGAAGCTGTCGTCTACGGAGGTACCGGCCGATGAGCAACCGTCTTCCCACCCTCGCCCTCGTCGGTGCGACCGGCGCGGTCGGCACCGTCATGCGTGAGATCCTCAGCCGGCGCGAGAACGTCTGGGGCGAGATCCGTCTGGTCGCCTCCGCGCGCAGCGCCGGTAAGGTCCTGAGCGTTCGCGGCGAGGACGTCGTGGTCCAGGCCCTGGCCCCCGAGGTCTTCGACGGCGTCGACGTCGCCATGTTCGACGTACCGGACGAGGTGTCCAAGGAGTGGGCGCCGATCGCCGCCGCCCGCGGCGCGGTCGCCGTCGACAACTCCGGCGCCTTCCGGCTCGACCCGGACGTCCCGCTGGTGGTGCCCGAGGTCAACTCGGACCAGGTCCGCAACCGTCCGCGCGGCATCATCTCCAACCCGAACTGCACCACCCTCTCGATGATCGTGGCGATCGGTGCCCTGCACCGCACCTACGGCGTCAAGGAACTCGTGGTCTCCTCCTACCAGGCCGCCTCCGGCGCCGGCCAGGAGGGCATCGACGTTCTGCGCGACCAGATGGCCAAGGCCGGTTCGGACCGCACCCTCGGTGACAAGGGCGGCGACATGCGCGAGGCCGTCGACGAACTCGGCCCGTTCCCGGCGCCGCTGGCCTACAACGTCGTGCCGTGGGCGGGCTCGCTCAAGGACGACGGCTGGTCCTCCGAGGAGCTGAAGGTCCGCAACGAGTCCCGCAAGATCCTGGGTCTGGCGGACCTGAAGGTCTCCGCGACCTGTGTCCGCGTCCCGGTGATCACCACGCACTCGTTGGTCGTGCACGCGACCTTCGACAGCGAGGTCGCCGCCGACGACGCCCGCAAGCTGCTGGGCGCCGCCGAGGGCGTCGAGGTCCTGGACGACCCCGCCAAGGGCGAGTTCCCGACCCCGAACGACGTGGTGGGCACCGACCCGACCTGGGTCGGTCGTATCCGTCAGTCGATCGACGACCCCAAGTCGCTGGACCTGTTCCTGTGCGGGGACAACCTGCGCAAGGGCGCCGCGCTGAACACCGCGCAGATCGCCGAGGTCGTGGCCAAGGAGTTCATCCAGGCCTGATCCGTGGCGGGTCCGGGTGTCCGTTCCGGATGCCAGGCCGGTCGGGTGTGACCTGAGGGCGGTGGTTCGTCCCTCCTGCGGGAGAGACGGGCCACCGCCCTTCGCCGTGTCCGGCTCAGGTCGGGGGCCGGAGGCCGCGGGTTCGGCCCAAGGACAATTTGTAGAGAAGTCGACACTGTTCGGCGGAACCGATGAGGTCGGAGGTCTCCACCGGACGATCACCGCTGAAGTGGGTCCGTTCCACGACGAGGACCGGGACCCCGGGCGGGATGTCCAGCAGTTCGGTCTCCGCGTCACGCAGGGTGCGGATCCCGACCTCCTCCACGACCCGGTCGACGGGATGTCCCACGGAACCGAGCCGTTCGAGGGGGCCTACGTCGGCGGCGTCGAAAGGAGTGCGCAGGGTTCCGGCGGTGAGGACCGCCGGCTCCCACGAGAGGTGCAGGGTGACCGAGCGGTCGCCGTGCAGACCGCGGGAGGTGGTCCGGTACACCGGGTCGCCGTCACGCAGCCGCAGTCGGGCGGTGAGCCGGCCCGAACTGCGTTCCTGCTCGGTGCCGACCCGTTCCCGGCTCAGCCCGCCCAGCCCGGAACCCGAGGTGGCGTCGGTACGGGAGAGCCGGAACACCTCGGGGACGGCACGAACGAAGTAACCGGATCCGGGTCTGGACTCGACGAGCCCCTCGGTGACCAGGAGTCGTAGCGCGGTGCGGGAGATCTGCTCGCTGACCCGGTAGGAACGGGCCAGACGGGTACGGGAGGGCAACCGGGTTCCCGGGCTCATCTCCCCGTTGAGGATGGGGGCGCGCAGTTGTTCGGCCAGCCAGAGGTATCGGGGTCGCCTGGCCACCGTTCACCGGACCCTTGGGACGGGGGTCCCCGGGTGAGCGCGGGTTCTCGTGATTCGGTGGTCGAGGGTGCCGGTTTCCCCGGAGGTGCCGGTCGGGGGTCGGAGGGTCGAAATGTTGCTGCCAGATCGCCGAAGCTCGCCCATGGCAACCAGTAAAGCAGTGGAAAGGCCTGGTGGGGGGTGCTACCGGAAAGTAGGGGGTCCGACCGCGAGGGGACCACGGAATCGGAACCCGTGGGACCCAAGGGGGAAACGCCCGTAACCGAAGGAATGTACTTCCTCGACGATCGTGATTATTACTCTGGGTAGTAGATTGGCCACATCATGCTTGGGGGAGTCATGATCACGAACCTGTCGGAGACACCACAGTTGGAGCGACTGGCCCAACTGACGGACACCAGTGGTCGGGCGGTCGTCTGGATGGGCGGGGTCACCGGCGTCCTCATCGGACTCGCGTTCCTCGCGGTCGTGGTGATGATCGTCGCGGCGATCGTCTCCACCCTCGCCAACGGTGACACCTCGACAGGGGGCAAGCTCCTGTGGGTGATCTTCATCCTCTGGTTCCCCTTGTTCGGGGCCATCGCCTGGTTCGTGGTCGGTAAGAAGGGCCACCTGAACCGGTTCCTCGGGATCGACAGGGGCCGGGCTCGCCACACGATCCCCGCCAGCGTCGGCCAGCACAGCGACGTGGTGCCCGACCGGGCCGGGGTCGACGCCTGAGTCGACCCACCCGCGCGGCGAAGCGAAGGGCTTGTCCACAGGCTGTGGACAAGCCCTTCGTCCTTTCTCCGCTCATCGTCTTGGAGGCACGTCGCCCTGGCTCCACGTCCGGGGGTGAGGAACGTCGGAGCAGGATCCGGCGCCAAGAGCTCATCTCAAAGGTCGTCGGTGTGCCTGGCCAGGTGCTTATGGCAGATCAGAACACGGGCGATGCGCACGCCGATGCCGCGCGCACGGTCAGCGGCGCCGCTCGCGGAAGTGGTAGGCCTTGTCGCCGTGGAGCTTGGCCGGACGCCGCCTACGGGATCCCTGGCGTGAGCGCACCGCGGGGATGCCCCGGACCAAGGGTTGGAGTGCTTCCCGCAAGGTGCGGCCTCGGCCTCGGCCTGGTTCAGCCCGGCGGCTGTGTCGAGCGCCGCACCACCAGGTCAAGCGGGATCGTCTGGTGCGCGGTCGGCGGTTCGTTGTCGCGCAAACGGTCCTCAAGCACACCGACGACCCGCGAGGCGATGGCGGTCGTGTCGATGCGCAGACTCGTGATCGGGACGGTGGCCGTCTCGGCCACGGCGCCGTCGAGGGCACAGGCGACCCTGACGTCGCCGGGCACCGCGAGTCCCATCCCGAGGGCGGCGTCGAGCGCACCGGCTGCGAAGACGCTCGACGACGTCAGCACGGCATCGCACCGGGGGTGGGCCTCTAACAGCCTCGTCGCCACGACGCGTGAGCCCTCGGCACCATCATCGTTGGCGGCGACACGGATCAGCTGCCGATTCCCGGACGAGACCGCGAGCGTCGAGTAGGCCTGCAGGATCGACCTTCGGTACATGTTGTCGGTCTCGCCGACGATCAGGCCCATCATGTCCGCTCCCGTCGACTGGAGGTGCTGGATGAGCTTGATGAAAGAGGCGAAGTAGTTGACGCCGACCCACCACTCGAACGTGGAGCTGGACGGATCGCGATCGAAGGCGACGACCGGGATCCGCCGGGACTCCAGTTCGCGCAGGGTCTCGTCCTCGTAGTTCGGGTGCAGCACGACCGCGCCGTCGAGCCGTGCCGCGAGGGCGGTGAGCTCGCTGAGCGAGCTCGCGACGAACACCGTGTACCCGGCGTTCAGCAGCCCGAGGGTCACCGCTCCTGTGATGGTCGAGAACGACGTCGTCCCGGCGGTGAAACTGGTGATCGCCTCGGTCGGGCGCACCAGGATCCCGATGGTCCCGGTACGCCCCTTCGGCCGGTATCCGAGTTCGGAGGCCGCTTCCAGCACACGCCGTCGGGCGTCGACCGAGACCGGGCGTTTTCCCGAGAAGACCTGGGAGGCGGTGGTGGCGGACACTCCGGCGCGCAGCGCGACGTCGCCGAGCCGTACCTGGTCCATATCGCGTTACCTCCCGGTTTTCGCAGCCTATCCCGCGTTGATCTCCTCGGTGGACAGGTGCGAGGTCTCGCGCAGCCCGAGCGAGCAGAGCACCAGGACCAGCATGACCGAAGCCCCGTAGACGGCGACGGAGAGCGGGTTGTCGGTGGCGACCAGCAGCCACGTCGCGATGAACGAGGCGGTCCCACCGCCGAGCGCCGCACCCACCTGATATCCCGCCGACATCGCGCTGTATCGCAGTCGGGCCGGGAACTGCTCGCCGGAGAGCGTGGGGATCGGCCCCTGCGTGATGCCTGTGATGAGCCCGGTGACACCGAAGGCGATCGTTGCCATGACGATGCTGGACGTTCCGACCATCGGGAAGTAGGCGAACAGGAACATCGCCATCGCGACACCGCCGAGGATCATGACCTTCTTGCGCCCGATGACGTCCGAGAGCAGGGCGAACAGGGGCGCGCTCAGGAGCAGGACGGCGCTGTAGGAGAGCTGGCCGAGAAGTGCCTGGGTCGAGTCGTAGCCGATCGAGGTCAGGTAGGAGAGGAAGAAGGTGAAACCGATGTAGGCGATGGTGTTGTAGCCGTAGCTCACGCCGAGCACCAAGAGGATCTGCTTCGGTCGTGTTCTGAGCATCTCGACGAAGGGGATCGTGTCCGGCTTGGCGGCTGTGACCGCCTCCTCCTGCGGCATGTTGAGACGGGCGATCAGCCCGATCACGATGAGCGCCCCGCCCAGCCAGAACGGCACGCGCCAGGCGAACTCCACGAGATCACCGCCGGCGATCGCGCTCGTGGCGGCGAAGACCCCGACTCCCAGAAGCGTGCCGAGGCCAATGCCCATGCTGGTGAAGCTTCCCCACAGCCCGCGGCGGTGTCGCGGTGCGTTCTCGATGCCGAAGAGCGCGGCGCCGCCCCATTCACCGCCGGCGGCGAATCCTTGGATCAGGCGGAAGAGCACGAGCAGGACCGGCGCCCAGACCCCGATCGTGTCGTAGGTCGGCAGGAAGCCGATGGCCAGGGTCGAGAAGCCCATCGTGATCAGTGTCAGCACGAGCATCGGGCGGCGGCCGATGCGGTCACCGAAGTGCCCGATGACAATGCCGCCGAGCGGGCGCGCCAGGAATCCGGTGCCGAACGCGGCGAAGGCGTAGAGGGTGCCGACAACGGGGTCGACGTCGGGGAAGAAGAGCACGTTGAAGACGAGCCCGGCCGCGAGTCCGTAGATGAGGAAGTCGTAGTACTCCAGCGCCGTCCCGATCCCCGAGACCAGGAATGTCTTGGTCGCCGTGACCTTCGTTCCCGAAGTCTCCGGCTCCTGTCCGGTTGTGTGCATGGCTGCTCCTAAACGTTGAAGTGGGACGCGAGGATCGCGGACTCGGTGCGTCCGCCACCCAGAGAGCGGGCGATGTTCGGACGGCTGAAGTCCATGGGGAACGGGTCGTTGGAGTGCGCGGGGACGAACGGGTCGAGGTCACCGAGGTCGCCGATGAGCCCTCGCAGTGAGCCCGGTACCACCAGGGATCTACCGCTGGCGTCGATGCGCGGTACCGCCAGCGCCTCCCTCGCGGACGAGCCGCCGTCGACCAGCGCGATCACGAGCTGGGTGACGGCGCTCACGATCCGGCGCCCGCCGGACGCCCCGATCGCGGCCTTGGTCCCGTCGTCGCCGAGCACCACGACGGGACCCATGTTCGCCAGTGCGCGAGCGCCCGAGCCGATGCTGTTCGCGGCCCCCGGGGCCGCGTTGAACCAGGCCATCGCCGAGTCGAGGAGCAACCCGGTACGAGGGCACACGATGCCGCTACCGAAGTGGTTCGCCGCGGTGTGCGTGATGCTGATGACGCGCCCTTGCGCGTCCGCCGCCGAGATGTGCGTGGTGCCGCTCGTCGGCCGAGTCGCCCCGGCGGGTGACCAACTCCGCGTCGAGCGGAGCCCTGAACCGGTGGCCCGGGGGTCGTGTGCGGCGCGCGAGGCGTAGGTCAGCCAGGGCGCGCCCTCCCGCCATCCCGGTACGTCGCTCCCTTCGGTGACCTGCTCGGCGAGTTCGTCGGCGTAGGCGTCCGACAGCAGCTCTTCGACGGGGACCTCGCGGACCGCGGGGTCGCCAAGCCAGTGGTAGCGGTCCGCGAACGCGTGCCGGAGCGTGAGGGCGAGCGCCCGAAGGTCGGCGCCGGACGCGGTCGGCAGGCCTGCCCCGGGGCGGACCCGCTGCCAGACATTGAGCGCCTGGAGTTCGGTCAGCGCTCCGGAGGGGGCGTGTGGGGCGGCGACGGTCGATCCCCGGTAACGGAGCCGGCGCGCGGCCCGGACCGCGGGTTCCGCCGCGCGGAGGTCCTGGGGAGTGAGTAGACCGCCTCGTTGACGAGAGGCCTGAACCAGCCCGTCGGCGATCTCGCCGTCGACCAGGACGTCGGGGCCGGCGTGTGCGGCGGTTTCGAGCGTGCGTCCCAGCAAGGGCTGGGTGATCATGGGGTAGGCGGCGAAGGACTGTCCGTATCCGGCATCCGTCCCGGCGCCCTTCGGTAGCCCCCGCCCGTCCAGGAAGACTTCTCTGGCGACCGGGTCACTGCGCAGTCGCTCGATGTCGCCGAGCGCGGAGGTGATGAACCAGGCGTCCGGCGCGAACCCGGTGTGCGCCGCCTCGATCGCCGGTTGCAGGACGACCGTGCGGGGCAGACGCCCGAACCGTGCGTGCGTCGTCAGGAGTCCAAGCAGCGTCCGGGGCACACCGGAGGCGAGCGGACCGTCGACGTTGGCGTTCCCGGCCACCGTCGCCAGCCCGAGCACCGGGGCCTGGGCCCCTCCCTCCCGTTCCTCCAGTTCGAACATCGTCGCGGATGCCCCGATCGGTGCCTTCGGTCCGAAGTCGATCTCGACCGGATCGGCGCCGTCCTCGGCCAGCACGGCGAACCCGCACCCCGCGAGCGTCGTCTCGGCAGGCTCGATGACGCCGCTGACCAGTGCTGCGGCGACTGCCGCGTCCACGGCGTTGCCGCCGTGCTCGTACATGGTCATCCCCGCCCGCACCGCTTGCTCGTGCGGCGCTACGACGGTTCCGAGGCCGTGGTCCTCTCGCGTGGCGACCGCCGGCCGTTCCGCAGTGTGCGAGTCCATCCCGCGCTCCCCTTCCAATGCGTTGCAGGTCACAGGAAGCCTAGGAGCGGAACGTTCCACGATGAATATTCTGTGTGTTGTTTGCGCAAATAACACAAAAAGCTCGTACCTGGGATAACGCGCCCATGGCCGAACGGGCTGCGTGCTCCTGAGAGGCGAGGCCGACAGGGCGAAGCCGGCCGGTGAGGTCACATCTAAGTGTGAGAAGCCTTCGCCCCAGGGAACGCCGCTGTTCGCGGTGTTGATGTCGGACCGCCCCGTTGCGGCCCGCGGTAGCAGGTCGGCGAACGGTTCGGGGACCGGAGCCGGCGGGGCGGCGAAGGCGCGAGTTCCCCCGCCGGATCCGCCGGAGGATCGGGGGCGCGGTGGGGCCGCCCGGTCCGTGTGTTTCCAGAAGTAAGGGCTTCCTCGGAAGGCGATCCTGGCTCAGCGCCGGATCCTGTTCCGATGTTCCTCGACCCCCAAGTCGCTCTGTCTCCAAGGCGACGTGTCGCCAAGTCGCCCTGTCGCCAAGTCGCCCTGTCGCCCTGTCGCCAAAACACTGTGTAGCCAAAACGGCTTGTCGTAACGACGACCGGTCGAGCTCACACTCACGGGGTGGGCGGCCGGCTCTCCTCCAACGCCGTGTGGCGTCCGGACGCGTCACGGACGAGCCGCAGCACCGAAGTCACGGAGCGACGGGGGATGGGACCGTAGATGTGGGGGAAGCGCACGTCGGAGCCCACCCCGGGTGGGGGGACCGGGGCGGCGGACTCCCAACGGACCTCGGCGTCCAGCAGGTCGGTGTCCACCACCAGGACGACCAGGGGTTCGGCCGGGTCGGTGTAGAAGGCGTTCGCCACGGCGAGCATGGTCGCCTCGTCGGGGGAGGCGTGCAGGTATCCCTCGGTGTCCAAGGACGTGGCTTCGACGTCCCCGCCGATCGACCACCGGGAGAGCTCGGTCAGGTGCAGTACAAGGCTCATGGGCGGACGGTACCGCCCGGATCAGGGATTACCGGTGACACAGAGCCCGTAGTCGCTGATCCGATAGGCCTCACGCCACCCACCGCCGGGCATCGGGACGGTGTCGCCGCTGTCGGTCAGGGAGAGGTCCTCGGGGGTGCGGATCCCCAGGGCCTCGGCGGTCTCCAACACGAGCATCGCCAGGCGCACCGCGTTGACCTCGTCGAAGCGGTAGGCGGGAGAGACGTGGGTGACCTCCATCTCCAGATGGCGTTCCGCGGTGGCCTCGACCCAACCGAATTCCTCCGGGTCGGGCGCCTCGGGATCGTTCCGTAGCGCGTCGGCCGCGACCCGGTCCAGACCCAAGCACACGTGCTCACCGAGTTCGAAGTGGAAGACCCAGGGACCGCCCTCCTTACCGGGGAAGCGACCGTGGAAGCCGAAGGAACGTTCGTGGTCCATCGCGGTCAGTTCCGACGGCATGTCGCGAAAGACGTCGACCAACCGGCGCGCGTAGGGCTTCCAGTCGTCGAATCGGGTGATCCCCGCGATGGACATGCCGCCGACGTCGCCGGTCATGGACACCCCGAGGAAACCGGCGGTCACATCACCCCCGTGCTCACGCTGGTACCAGTACCAACCCTCGGCGGGGGAGGTCGGGACCAGGCACAGGACCGGGCCATCGCGGCCGGCGCGCAGGTCCAGGCTGTGATCGCTCCGGCGCCAGCGCAGGAAGGGAGCACCCCAGTAGGGGATCTCACCATGGAAGGGACTCTCGTCGTCGGAACCGATGACGTTCGGTTCGCCCAACCCCTGGCGCAGGGCACGGCCCGCGTCACGGAACGCCTCGACCTGCTCCCGTGCCCCGGTTCCGACCCGCCCCAACGGGAAGTGCAGGCCCACGTACTCCTCGCGGGTCACGTGGATCTCCATGAAGTCGTCGACCGGGCGCAACCACGGGTCACCGTAGGAGCGTGTGCGCAGGATCGGCCCCCACTCTCCGGCCTCCCAACGCCAGCCCTGTTCGACCGCCATCCGAGACAGGTCGGCCTCGGTCCACTTCCCGGGGTCGACATTCCAGAGCAGCGTGCCGAGGGCGCTGATCCGCTCGGCGGACCAGAGGTGGTTCGTCATACTGTGCGGCCTTTCCATGGTGATGCGTCGATCATGCCGGCTATGACGAACGCCCCGGCCGGAGGGCCCGACCGGGGCGTTCGACTTCGCCGACGCACGGAAGCGTCGCCGATGACCTACAGGATGATCCGCATGGGCTCTTCGAGGATCTCGGCGAGGTCCTTGAGGAACGCGGCGCCGACGGCGCCGTCCACCGCACGGTGGTCGACGGACAGTTCCAGGGAGATGCGGTTGTGCACCCGCACCTCACCGTCCACGACCGTCGGCTCCGGACGCATGGCGCCCACGGCCAGGATCGCGGCCTCCGGCGGGTTGATCACCGCGGAGAAGCTGTCCACGCCGAACATGCCCAGGTTGGACACGCTGAACGTGCCGCCGCTCATCTCCTGCGGCTTGAGCTTGTTGTCGCGGGCCTTGCCGGCCAGGTCACGCGTGCGGGTGGAGATCTCCGACAGCGTGGCCTTGTCCGTGTCGTGCAGCACCGGAACGACCAGACCGGCGTCCACGGCCACCGCCACACCGACGTTGACGCGGTGGTGCTGGACCAGCTTGTCCTCCACCCAGGAGGTGTTGACCGCGGGGTGGAGCTTGAGCGCGGTGGCGCACGCCTTGACGATCAGGTCGTTGAAGCTGATCTTGACGCCCGTGCTCGACAGCTGCTCGTTGATCTGGGCACGGAAGGCCTTGAGGGCCTCGGCGTCGATCGCGCGACGCAGGTAGAAGTGCGGGACCGTCTGCTTGCTCTCGGTCAGACGGCGCGCGATCACCTTGCGCACGTTGCTGGTCTTGAGTTCCTCGGAGTCGCGACCGTCGTCGAAGGACCGCGCCGCGGACGCCTCGGCGGGCGCGCTCGGAGCGGCCTTCTCCGCGGCGGGGGCGTCCTTGGCGGCGTGCCCGTCCTTGGCCGCGGCCTCGATGTCGGCACGCACGATCCGACCCTTGGGGCCGGAACCCTGGACCTTGGTGATGTCCAGGCCGTACTCCTTGGCCAGCCTGCGGGCCAGCGGGGAGGTGCGCGGACGCGGGCCGTCGACGTCGCCGGCCGGAGCGGTGGGCTCGGCGGGGGCGGAGGAGGTCGCCTCGGCGGGCTCGTCCTCGCCCTTGGCCTCGTCCTCGGGCTCGGCGGCCTTCTCCTCGGCCGCGGGAGCGTCAGAGCCACCCGACTCCTCGGGCACCGCGTCCGGGGAGTCGCCGATGATGCCGATGACCTCACCGATCGCCACGGTGTCGCCCTCGGAGGCGGTCTGCTTGACCAGGTAACCGTCCTCGTAGGCCTCGTACTCCATGACGGCCTTGTCGGTCTCGATCTCGACCAGCACGTCACCGGAGGAAACCTTGTCCCCCACCTTCTTCACCCAGGTGGAGATGACGCCTTCCTCCATGGTGTCGGAGAGGCGCGGCATGTGGATCTCGCTCATTGAATCTCCCTCTACCCGACCCGTTTGCCGACGGCGCTCAGGGTCTCCTTGATCACGGTGCTGATCGACTCGATCGACGGCAGGGCCGCGGTCTCCAGCGGCTTGGCGTAGGGCATCGGCACCTCGGCCATCGCCACTCGACGAACCGGAGCGTCCAGGTAGTCGAAGGCCCCCTCCTGGATCGAGGCGGCGATCTCCGCGCCGATCCCGTAGGTGAGCCAGTCGTCCTCGCAGATGACCGCGGAACCGGTCTTCTTGACCGAGTCCACGAAGGTCTGCCGGTCCAGCGGACGCAGGCTGCGCAGGTCGACGACCTCGACGCTGATGTCGTCCTCCTTGGCCAGCTTCTCGGCGACCTGGTTCGCGACCATGGCCATCCGGGAGTAGCCGATCAGCGTGATGTCGCTGCCCTCGCGAGTGACCGCGGCACGCCCGATGGTGGCGGCGTTGTCGTTCTCGGGCTCGGCGTAGTCGTCGGGGACCTCACCCTTGGAGTTGTACAGGCCCAGGTTCTCCAGGAACAGCACCGGGTCGTCGTCGCGGATGGCCGCGCGAAGCATCGAGGAGGCCTCGGCCGGGGTGCTGGGAGCCATCACCTTGAGGCCGGGGATGAAGGAGTAGAACAGCTCGATGTTCTGGGAGTGGGTCGCGCCCAGCTGCTGGCCGCCGCCCCCGGGGGTGCGGATGACCAGCGGAACGCTGGTCTGGCCACCGAACATCCCGTAGATCTTGGCGGCGTGGTTGATGATCTGGTCGATGGCGATCAGCGAGAAGTTGATCGTCATGAGTTCGACGACGGGGCGCAGACCGAGCATGGCGGCGCCGACGGCCGCGCCGACGAAGCCCTCTTCGGCGATCGGGGTGTCCTTGACGCGCCGGGGGCCGAACTCCTTGAGGAGACCCTCGGTGATCTTGTAGGAGCCCTCGAAGACACCGATCTCCTCGCCAATGACGAGGACGTTCTCGTCGCGCACCATCTCGGCGCGCAGAGTGTCCCGCAGAGCCTGGCGGTATGTGATCACGGACATGTGACTGGTTCCTTCCCTACTCCGCGAACACCGGGTCGGCGGGCATGCGCCGCGACTCGTTGGGAACCGGGGTGGCGTACGTGTAGTCGAAGAGCGTGGACGGGTCCGGGTGCGGGCTGTTCTCCGCGAAGTCGGCGGCCTCGGCGACCTCGGCCTTGACGGAGGCGGCGATCTCCTCGCGGAGTTCGTCCGTGAGGACGCCGGCCTTGGTCAGTTGGGCGTCGAAGATCGTGATGGGGTCGTTCTCGTCGGACCGCGCCTCGTCCTTCTGTTCCTCGGTGCGGTACTTGGCGGGGTCGACGACGGAGTGGCCCTTCTGCCGGTAGCTCCAGGCCTCCAGCAGGAACGGGGTCTGCTCCTCGCGAGCGCGCTCGACCAGCCTGGCGGTGGTGTCGCGCACGGCCAGGACGTCGCGGCCGTCCACCCGCTCACCCTCCATGCGGAAGGCGGCGCCGCGCTTGTACAGATCGGGCTCGGCGGAGGCCATGTCGACGGTGGTGCCCATGCCGGTGAAGTTGTTGATCACCACGAACACGATGGGCAGGTTCCACAGCTTGGCGATGTTGAGGGACTCGTGCCAGGCGCCGATGTTGGTGGTGCCGTCGCCCATCTGGCACATGACGACCTCGTCACCGCCGCGGTAGGTGACGGCCAGCGCCGCGCCGGTGGCCAGCGGCAGCTGTCCGCCGACGATGCCGTAGCCACCGAGCATGCGGGTCTCGGTGTCGTACATGTGCATCGACCCGCCCCAGCCCTTGGCGACGCCGTCGACGCGCCCGTAGAGCTCGGCCATGACCCGCTTGGGGTCCATGCCCTTGCCGATCGCGTACCCGTGGTCACGGTAGTTCGTGAACAGGTAGTCGCGCTCCTGGAGGGCCGTCATCAGACCGACGACGGTGGCCTCTTCGCCGAGGTTGAGGTGGCAGTAACCGCCGATCCGGGCCTGGGTGTAGGCCTGGCCGGTGCGTTCCTCGAAGCGCCGGATGAACAGCATCTGGCGGTAGTAGTCGAGGAGCGTCTCCGGCTTCTCGTTTCCGAGACCGGTCGTGTCCTTGCGGGTGCGCCGCTTGGCCGTGGAGGCCCGTGCGGTCCCGCCCTTCGGCTTGGCCGTGTCAGCCATGTCGTGCCTTTCTACGTACGAGAAGGCCTGCCCTTCCGACCTGTGGGTCGGGTGGCCTGGCCCGCTCGGGCCCCGCTGTCAGGCGTGGCCCGAGCGTGTGTCGCCGCCGGGCTCATCGGCGGCGACACAGTGGCTGTTGCGGGGAGCGTCCATCGGGGCCGTGGCGGGGCCCGCGTGTGGACGCGAAGTGAGTCGGGTCGCGTGTGCAGTTGTCGCGCCGAAACCCTTGAGGGCATTGCTTCCCGGTCTGGAGGGCGGTAAGCATGCGCGGAGAGGTGGTCCGAGTTCGTTCACCGGCCGGATGAACGACACCGTGCCACCAGGGCGTACGCGTGTAGCGGTGTGACGTGTGTCGCGCACACTCTACGTTCTGATCGATGATCGATCAATACAACTTTACGGGAGATACCCGAAGTTTCGCGCATAACACCAGATCGACCCCGGATCCCGGCACCGAGACCCGGTCCGGATCGGGTTCCTTCAGTGCCTGCCCTCGTGGGTCTTCAGCGCCGCCTCGACGTAGTTCAGGACGTGGTCGCTGAGCATCTGGCCGACGGAGGGGTCTCCCTCACGGAACGCCTTGGTGATCTGGGCGTGGTCGGCCGCCTTGGCGTGCAGTTCCATGTCGAGCCACCGCACCGAGAGCGCGGTCCACACCTCCACGCCCAGGGACTCCCAGGTGTGCAACAGCACGCTGTTGTTCGCGGCCCGCACGACCTCGCGGTGGAACTCCACGCTGTGCCGGATCTGGTCGGTGACGTCGCCCCTGGCCGTCGCGTCCCGCAGGGCCTCCACCTCGCGCTCCAGCGGCGACGGGTCCTGGGCCAGACGCGGAGCGGCCAACTGGGCGGCGACGAGCTCCAGGCCGGCACGCACGGGATAGATCTCCGCCATGTCCTGGACACCGAACGCCCGGACCCTGGCGCCCTTGTTGGGCACGGTCTCGATGAGACGCAGTGTCTCCAGCTCGCGTAGGGCCTCGCGGACCGGCGCCTGGCTCACCTTGAGTTCGGTGGCGACCCGCCGTTCGACGATGCGCTCGCCCGGCTGCCAACGACCCGACAACAGGCCCTCGACCAGAACCTGCCGGATCTGCTCCCTCAACGGCTCACGGGCCAGTTTCGAGGGATCATCCGGCAACTGCGGGAGGTCGACCATCCAGGGCCCTTCCGTTCTCCGTCCCGGGTGCGACCGGCTTCGAGGCCCGCACACCACTGTCTGACAAGCTCTTTGAAGAGTGCCACACCCGGGTGGGTCGACCGGACCTTCGGGCACGGGGCGCTAACGAAAGCCTCACGAACGGATCGCGGTCAGGTGAAGCGGTCGAATCGGCCGGGGGAGGCTTCGGCAAAGTCCGAGGTAGAAGGATCACATTCGTGTCGTCGAGGCGCCAATGGCATAGCGTGGCCGGGTAGGCTCACCTGTCGGCGATATCTGGAAAAGGCCGGATGAAATGTAGTGGACGTCACGGCCACAGCTCAAGATGGCGCCTGACCTGCGTGAACGGAATTGGAGTGGGGCCGGCGCGGGTGGGGGACATCGATGACGACGATCTGTTCGCCTTGGAATGCCGAACCTGCGAAAAGCCGGTCGCGAACACCGCGAACCAGCCTGAAGGTTCGGTCGTCGAACCGGGTGCGGGGGGAGGAAAACGCCCCTCGGTACGTTACCAACACCAGGTGTCGACCCCGAGGCCGTCAGAACCAGTCCGACAACCGCGGCTAGCCCGTCCCCCACGCCTCAGCAGTGCCACAGGCAAGCCCACGACGTGTGAGACAGCACTGAGCACATGACGCATTCTCCGAGGGCCAGGCACACACGGTCCAGACAGAAACCTCCGCCTCACGAACCGGAACGGCGCAGACCCGAACCCGGTCCGTACAGCGGTCCCATACCCGTGGTCCGAGCCGATGAGCTCGCCCCGGGGCCGCCGGTCGTGCGCGCCGTGAAGTGGCCGAGCGTGAGCGAGATCGCGTGGGGGCTCGCCTCGGACCGACTCGCGATCATGCTCTTCGTGGCGCTCATCGTCGTGACGATGCTCGCGGCCGGGCCGCTGCACCCGGTCGACAACTTCCTCAACGACGCGTATCGGCCCTACTGGGACGCGCTGCGCGAGCCGCTGATCTACTGGCCGGACAACGTGGCCTCCCGTTACGTGGCCCTGCCGGTCCTGGGCGTGACCGCGGTCCAGCTGGCCTACTGGCACCGGAGTTGGCGGCCGATCATCCTGGGGGCGGGCGGCGTCTTCGGGGTGATGTCGATGGTCTCGGTGATGAAGCTGTTCATCAACCGGGGGCACGCCAAGTACCACGACCCGGACTTCTTCGCGGGGACGGGGAACGTGGCCTTCCCATCGGGGCACGGGGCCAACGCGATCCTCATCTACGGGCTGGTGCTGTTCCTGATCATCAGGTTCGGCGCGGCCCGACCACACATCATCAAACGCCTGGCGTACTGCATCGTGGGCATCGCGTTACTGCAGTCGACCGTGTCGATCTACCTACAGTTCCACTGGTTCACGGACCTGCTGGCCGGGATGATCGCCGGGGGGTTCGCGTTGCGGCTGACGATCCGTCTGGACCGGATGATCCCGCACGGACACACCGTCCACTGGTGGCCCTGGTACGGAAAGGAATCCGAGGTCGCGGCCTAGGTTCGAGAGAAGGACATGAGGAGCGTCCGTCGAGGAGATCGACGGGCGCTCCTTTTTCTTCGGGGAACACGCCTCGATTCGGAATACCCCTAGGGGGTATGTTTCGTTGAAGGAAGTGAGCGACACCGCGGACATCCGCGCCGAAGGCACCCCTAGAGGGGGTTCGCGGGGGAAGGAATGTACACATGAACACGGGCACTCACGGTCACCCCGATCACACGGGGCACGATCACGGCCATGGTGAGCACGAAGGTCACAACGACCATGACGCGCACGGCGGGCATGGCGGACACGGGGGCCATGGCGACCACGCCGCCATGTTCCGAAAGCGGTTCTGGTGGAGCCTGCTCTTGAGCGTTCCGGTGGTGTTCACCAGCCACATGGTGGCCGGCTGGTTCGGCTACGACGTCCCCGACGCGCTCACCTGGGTACCGCCGCTCCTGGGCACCGTCGTCTTCCTCTACGGCGGATGGCCCTTCCTCGCCGGTGCGCCCGCCGAACTGCGCGATCGCAAACCGGGCATGATGACCCTGGTCGCCATGGCGATCACGGTCGCTTTCGGCTCCAGCCTGCTCGCCACGTTCGGTGTGGTCGGCATGGAGCTGGACTTCTGGTGGGAGCTCGTCCTCCTGGTCGTGGTGATGCTCCTCGGCCACTGGCTGGAGATGCGGGCGCTGGGCCAGGCGTCCGGAGCGTTGGAGGCACTCGCCGAACTCCTGCCCGACCAGACCGAACGCGTGGGCGCCGACGGTGAGGTCGAGGAGATCCCCATCGCGCGACTGGTCGCCGGCGACACCGTTCTGGTCCGTTCCGGGGGGCGTGTGCCCGCCGACGGCACCGTGCTCCAGGGACGTGCCGACGTCGACGAGTCGATGATCACCGGCGAGTCCCGCACGGTCACCCGAACCCACGGCGACCGCGTGGTCGCCGGGACCGTCGCCACCGACTCCGCCCTGCGGGTTCGGGTGGACGCCGTCGGCGACGACACCACGCTCGCCGGAATCCAACGCCTGGTCTCCCAGGCTCAGGAGTCGCGCTCACGTTCCCAGGCGCTCGCCGACCGGGCGGCCGGACTGTTGTTCTGGTTCGCCCTGTCCGCGGCCGTCATCACCTCGCTCGTCTGGGGGCTCCTCCTCGGGGATTCGAGCCAGGCCGTCGAACGGACCGTCACGGTGCTCGTGATCGCCTGCCCCCATGCCCTGGGCCTGGCGATTCCACTGGTCATCGCGATCTCCACGACCCTGTCCGCGCGCAACGGCATCCTGGTCAAGGACCGGCTGTCACTGGAGCGCACCCGCCTGGTGGACACGGTGCTGTTCGACAAGACCGGCACCCTCACCAAGGGCACGCCCGCGGTCCTGGACATGACCGCCATGGACGGCGAGTCGCCCGAGCGTATGTTGTCCCTGGCCGGAGCCGTGGAGGCCGACTCCGAGCACCCCTCGGCGAAGGCGATCGTCGACGCTGCCCTCGAGACCGGTTCGCTCCCCAGGGCCACCGACTTCCAGTCGCTGCCCGGACACGGTGTTCGGGCGACCGTGGACGGGATCGACGTGCACGTGGGCGGGCCCGCCCTGCTGGAGTCCCTTGGGCTCACCGAGCCCGAGGAACTGGCCGAACGCACCCGTCCCTGGCGGGAGCAGGGCTCGACCGTGCTGCACGTGATCGACGATGGGGCCATCCTCGGAGCCTTGGCCCTGGCCGACGAGATCCGACCCGAATCCGCGTCCGCCGTCCGACAACTCAAGGAGCAGGGCCTGCGGGTGGCCATCGTGACCGGTGACGCTCGCAACGTCGCCGAATCCGTCGCCGGCAGGCTCGGTCTCGACGAGGTGTTCGCCCAGGTGCTGCCCGACCAGAAGGACGCGGTGGTTCGTGATCTTCAGGAGCGCGGCCGCCGGGTGGCGATGGTGGGCGACGGGGTCAACGACGCCCCCGCCCTCGCCCGTGCCGACGTCGGTATCGCCATCGGCGCGGGCACGGACGTGGCCATCGAGTCCGCCGGGGTGGTGCTGGCCTCGGACGACCCGCGAGGTGTGGTCTCCGTCCGGAAACTGTCCAACGCGGGCTATCGGAAGATGATCCAGAACCTGGTGTGGGCGGCGGGATACAACGTCGTCGCCGTGCCGTTGGCGGCGGGTGTCCTGGCGCCGATCGGGTTCGTCCTGGCTCCGGCCGTCGGTGCGGTGCTGATGAGCCTGTCGACCATCATCGTCGCGCTCAACGCCCAGTTGTTGAGGAGTCTGGACCTGCGTCCCGCCGACTGACCCGGGCGAACCTCGACTTCCCGGGCTGGAAACCGATGCCTTCGTGATGTAGCCGGCACATTAGGTGGCGAGTCGGAGTTATCCACAGCCTGTGGAAACCGGAGGTGACATGCCTTGCTCCCATGACGCATGGTGGCTGTATCGGGGGAGTTCGGTCTCCGCCGGCATCGCGCTGCCCTCACTGTGATGGCCTCGTCGCGACAGGACGTCGGTCCTCATCCTGCCGGTATCCGTCCGACCCCACCGTCCGGGAAACACCGGAGGAAATGAAAAAGCCTCTGCTGCGAAGGCACATCGCAGCAGAGGCTTTCACAAGAGATCGGCTGTTCTCGAACCAGCGCGACTAGCGAGCGAAGAGCGTCCAGGAGCCATCACTGGTTTCGCACTTCCACTCGGTGTAGTCCACGTACGGCTCGGCCAGGTATTCCTTGGCTTCGGCGACGCAATCGTCCATCGTGCCGGAGGCTCCGCCGACCACGTCCCAATCGGCCTCCGCGGCGGACGCGGTGCCCGCGCTCAGCGGAAGAACGACCGCGGCGGCGCATGCGACGAAACCGGCGGCGGCAAGAGAACGCCAGGACTTCATAAAACCTCAATCTGATGCTATACGGACTGGTGGCGGCCGGTGCGACCAAGAGAAATGCGCCATCGAACAGTGATAATTCTCGATGCCTCGCTTCCCGACAATTTGCAGGTCGGCGATCGAGATCCCCTGAATCAAATCTGCGCCGATCGCTTCGTGCCAAGACCGCCTTCGTCAGGGTAACCGAAGACCGCATCAATTCGAGATAAAGATATACATGAGTATTTGTCCACATGGGGAGTGCGGAGATGGGTTGCATCCCGGGTCAAGGACGCTCCGCCACAGGGGGAGGCATGGGCGGGATTCTCACCGCGACACCGAAGCGATGATCGGGGTCTTCGTCTTCACCGGCTACGAGCCTGCGGTGGCCCTGATGAGCGAGGCCCACTCGGTAGAGGGGAGGTCGGCCGCCCCTGGGTCGAGTGTTCGGAATCCCGGACCGCTGTGCCGGTGTGGGAGTCGGCGACCTCAACGCGGCCGTAGCCGGTCGCGCTGGAGTCGGGCTCGCGGAAGTTATCCACAGCCTGTGGAAAGTGGAGGTGACGCGCCCTGCTCCCATGGCGCATCGTGGCTGTATCGGGGGAACTTCGGCCTTCGACGGCATCGTGCTGCCCACACTTCGAGGCCTTGTCGCGACAAGACCCCATTCCACCGGACGGCTGCTGCGGGTAGGGTGCCGGACGGATGAATGCGAAGAAGGCCCCGACCGGAGATGTCGGGGCCTTCTTTCCGTTTCGGCTAGGGCTGCTTGTGGCAGGTGGCCGCAAGCAGTGCCGTCCACTCCGTGGAGCAGAAGGACAGATGTCCGGCCGCGCGGTTTTGAGTATCGCGTACGGCCGAACCCCTCGGGAGATCGGCGACTTCCACGCAGTTGTCGCCTCTGCCGCTGTAGCTGGACTTGCGAAAGTTCAAGGGGGTGGTTGAAGCCATGGTCGTCCTTGCTAGATGAGTGATTCCAGGTACTGGACAGAGTCCTCGGGGGAATCAGCCGAGCTGCAGATATGGCCGAAGATCGACACGTAGTTCTGGATCGCTTCTGGCTGTTCCAAGTACAGGTCCTCGGTCGCGGTCTCTATGTAAACCAACGGCAGGTCTGCCGGGTCGGGGAAGTCCAGGATCATGAAGGCGCCCTCCATGGCAGCATGCGAACCAGCTCGATCGCGGAGGACCTGGATGTCGATGTTCGGGCGTTCCGCCATGGCGGTGAGATGCCGAATCTGCTCGGTCATCACCTTGTCTCCACCCACCCGCTTGCGGAGCGCCGCCTCATCTATGACCACCCAGACGTGAGGGGCGCCTTCGGAGGCGAGGATCTCTTGGCGGCGCATGCGCCCAGCCACCTTGCGCTTGATGTCCCCATCACTGAGGACTCGGCTGCCTCGGAGGACTGCTGCGGCATAGTCGGGTGTTTGGAAAAGGCCCGGGATGAGAAGCGCCTCAAAGGTTCGGATCATGCTGGCGCCGGACTCGAAGTCGGCCAGGCCGCCGCGTAGGACGTCCTTGAAGTCGACCCACCAGCCGCGCACTCGGGACTCACGCGCGAGAGACACGATGGCTTCCTGCATGTCGTCCGGCAGCTCGTAAAGCTCGGCCAGATCCTTCATGTCGCGCACAGAGGGGAGTTTCCACTCGTTGCGCTCCATGCGGGAGAGCTTGCCGGAAGACCAGCCCAGTTCCTTGTTCACGGAGTCGATCTTGAGGTTGCGTTCCTCTCGCATGTTGCGAAGAAGCGCAGAAAGACGTCGCCGTCGTGCACTGGGGCTGTATCTACTGTCGGCCACGCTGTGTCACCTCCTAGCTCGCACGATCATAGGGCAGCCTCAGGAAAGCAGACATATTGCCCAAGTGCGAATCACATCTTGCTAATTTTGATATGTGTATTGCATCATGTCTCTACGCATTCAACCTGGCCGTCCTCATCCAGCGGCCACCTGCATCAGGAGGTGCGCGCCCATGGCGCCCTGCTGTCCGAACCCCTTGCCTGCCGACGTGACGCACCGGAGTCGTATCGACGCGATCGGTATCCACCTCGGACCCCGTGTGGAGGGAACGCGATGACCTACCTCGCCTCGGCCGACCTGCTGGCCGTCCGCTCCCTGGCCGCTGAGTCCGCCTTCTCCCTGGATCACCGTGTCGACCTGCCGGTGAAGCGCTCCGCACTCGGAGGCAATGTCGGGGGAGAGGGGAACCGGGCCCGCACCTTCGACTCGGGAATCGACGCCGCCGTGCTCCCCGCCCCCAGGGGCAGGCATCACCGGCCCGAACCGGCCCCCGAACCCGAACCCGTGGACGAGGACACCGGTTTCACGGTGATCGATCTACGCGACCAGGACACCGGATTCCGGATCCGTACCGAACCCGACCACCAGCGCGGACCCGGGGCCCTGGCCATGGTCATCGAACTGGACGCCTACCGCACCCCTCCGGGCCCGCCACCCACCACGCCTTCACCGGCCGAAGCCGGGCCCGTGCGCAGGCGAGGCCGCCGGGTACGCGGGTACGTGCGCGACCTGGAACCGGACGAGCGGGCCGAGTTCGCCACCCTGCGCAACACCATCCGCGCCTACCTTCGTCGACCGGGAAGGCGGGCGGCGTGATGGAACTGTGCCAGGCCCAAGGCGCCACCGGGCGGGGTGAACACTGGTACTGCATCGGTCGGGCCGACCACCCCGGCCCCCACACCGACGACCACGGCCGAGCCCGCCACCTTCCGAGCGAAGCCCTCCAAGAACTCGCCCACCGCTGGGGCCGCACCCACCGGGTGGCCTACACCGGAAGGCTGTGGGTCGCCGTGCACCGCGACCCGCACACGCACTGGCGCACCGAGATCGAACCCACCCCCGAACTCCTCGAAGTCCGCCTACGCGAGCACCACGGCCCACCGCCGGGACCGGCGCCCGAACTCGAACCCGGAGCGGTACCGCGACAGCGAGGAGCGACCCCGTGAAAGCCGACGACACCGGCCAGAGCCGGCCCTACGACCCGACTCGCTACACCCCGGACCTCGACGAGCACGGTCAGGACACCAACCGTCCCCTGGACGAGGAGGAGACCGCAGCGCTGAATCGTCTGGACAACGGGCAGGGCTGGCTCGAACAAGGCCGCCGATTCCACCGACTCCACCGTCCGCGCACATCAGAACGCAAGCATGTCTAGACCCCCACGCCCCCGCGCGCCCGGGCCCTCCTCCGACCCACCCCGGGCACGCGGGTTCGACCTCGGTCGGGGCCGGACCCGCACGCCCGGTCGGACGCGTCGAGACCGGCCCTCGACGGCTCAGCGTGAGGCGGCGTCCACCGTGTGGCGCAACAGCAGCGCCGTGGTCACCGGGCCGACACCACCTGGAACAGGGGTGAGGGCCCCGGCCTTCTCCGACACCGCGTCGGCGTCGACGTCACCGACCAGGCCGCCCTCCTCGGTCGGGTTGGTGCCCACGTCCACCACCACCGCGCCGGATCGCACATGGTCCGCGCCGATGAGCGCCGGCCGACCCACGGCCGCGACCAGCACGTGCGCACGGGAGCACACCTCGGGGAGATCCCTCGTCCGCGAATGGCACACGGTGACCGTCGCGTTCCGATCCAACAACAGGTGGGCGAGGGGTTTGCCGACCACGGTGGACCGGCCCACCACCGCGACCTCGACACCCTCCAGGGCCACCTCGTGATGGTCCAGGATCGCCACCACCGCTTCGGCGGTGGCCGGCGCGAACGCGGTCAGCCCGGCGGCCAGCCGGCCGAGCGAGGCGGGGTTGGCCCCGTCCACGTCCTTGTCGACCGGAATCCGTTCGGCGAGCTCCGATGCCGAGACGCCCTCCGGCAGCGGTGTTTGCAGGATGATCCCGTGCACCTTCGGATCCCGACCCAGTTCGTCGAGACGATCCGCGATGACCTTCGCTGAAGCGTCCGCGCCCAGGTCCACGACATCGCAGGCGATGCCGACCTTCTCCGCTGCGCGGGCGATCGAGCTCACGTACCAGGCACTACCTCCGTCATCGGTGGCCACCACCACGGCCAGCCGGGGAGGCCTGCCCTGCTCGCTCAGTTCGGCGGCGCGTTCCCCTGTCTCACGCCGGATCCGCGCGGCGATCTCCTTGCCCGAGAGCACGGTCATCGGCGGATCACCTCGCGCACCTGTTCGGTCACCCGGTCGGCGTCCGTCTGGACGGCGTCGACATCGTCCGCCGACTGAGAGAGACGAAGCGCCATGTCCGAGTCCTTGACGCTCGGCCGGTTGATCTCGATGTTCACCCGGCTGGTGCCGGCCGCCGCCCGAGCGGCGTCCGCGGCGGCGGCCAGGTCGGTGACCAGGTTGCGGTTGCCGATCGGAATCAGCTCTTCGGCCAGGTCGACGATTTTCCGGGCGATGGCGATCACCCTCATCGGCGGTCGACCGGCCCCCGCGGCGGCGTCGGAGATCGCCTCCTTGCGGGCGGCCTTCTCCTCTTCGGTGCCTCGGGGGAGCCCGTAGGCGTCGCCCATGGCCCCGAAGGCGGTCTCGTCGGCGTCGGCGCACTCCAGGGACCTGGCCACGAGTTCGTCCGCGCTCTCGGTGATCCGGGAGATGTCGTCGGCGTGCTCGGCGTACTTCTCCCCGGTGCTGTACCGGGCGACCATCGCGATCAGGGCGGCTCCCTGTGCCGCGTGGAGCGCCGCCGCGGCTCCACCGCCGGGGGTCGGTTCCTTGGCCGACAACCTGGCCAGGTAGTCGCCGATCTTCTCCGCGGACAGCATGAGGCATCACCCGTTCGGTGGTGTTCGTCGGTGTTCGGGGGTTACTTGAAATCCTGTCACGCACCCGGACCCGGAGGTGGCCCGATCGCCTGATCCGACTTGGTGCAGAGCACTTGTTCCATTCCGCCCCTATCGGAGCCCGAATGGCTTTACCGTCGGCAGGAGCAGGCCAGGGAGGAGCTCACGTGTACTGCGACTACTGCGGGTCCTGGAACGGCGGAGTGAACCAGAAGTGCCGGAACTGTCTACGTCCCCTGGGTGTCCGAGGGCGACCGTCCTCATGGATCGGAAGGTCCTAGTGCCTCCGGTGCATCCGGACCCCACCGAAGTCATCGAGGCCTGGATCCCCCATGACGCCCGTTGGCAGGCCCAGGCCCGCGAGCACGCACGTCACGGATCGGAGCGCCTTCGCCTCTACGTCACCGAGCTGGTGCGCGACCACCGCGACGGGACCAGACCCATCAGCGACGACTTCGACCTGCGCACCTTGAAGGCCGTGGTGGAGGACCTCCAGTCGGGCGGATTGAGCGATGTGGACTGGCGCCGGGTCGCCCAGGCCCTCACCCATCCGGGCCTCCGGTAGCCCCCGGAAGTGACAGGTTCCGGCCACCGGTCTGGACCTGTGCGGTGGCGGGTGACAACATTGGTGCGTCGTGTTCGCCCTCTTGTAGCGGGAGGGGGCTCACGGCGAGGCCGCCGTCTCGACCGGTTACGAGGCGGCGGCCGTCCACGCCCGCGACGCGAGCGCGGGGCCGAAGGTTTCACGTGAAACATCCGGCCCCCATTCGGCGCTCCGGCCTGCGATCACGCTCCGCCCCGAAGGCCGTGCACCCGCTCCGGCAGGTCCAGGCAGTGGCCCATGGCGCGCAGCCAACGATTGCCTCGAAGCCCCGGCTCCAGAGAGGACAGCGCCGCCGCGTACTTGCTGAACCGGGCCTCTCGTAGCCCCAGTCGGTGTAGTCGGCGTTCGGTCCGGGTGAGCCCGCCCCGGGTCTTGATCTCCAGCAACACCACGTCCGGGCGCATCCGCACCGACCAGTCCCCCCGGTAGCCGACGAGCTCGGTGTCGACCGTGACGCGCTCCTGGCCGCAGGACGACACCATCGTGGAGCGGCGGTAATCCGTCACCGCGGCGGGCAGCAGCGTGTCGGGTGCCTCCATCCGGTAGGTGGCCAGGGAACGGTCGAGGAACTCCCGCGTTCGCGGGGTCAGCCGGTCCGAGGGCGCCTCCATCGGCAGCTCGATCCGCACCTTGTCGGTGATGCCGCGCGCCCCCTTCAGCTTCACCTCGAACATCTTGGTGCCGGTGTCCACGTAGGTGCGGGTGCGCACCTTGTACCGGAGCCGCCGACCCTGGCGGTGGTCGTGGAAGGTGCCCAGGTCCGGGGTGTCCATGTAGGTGGACGAGTACAGGAAGGAGGTCCGGCCCCCGATCTCCAGAACGCTGAAGTCCCGCTCGGCGCCCGCGAAGAGTTCCGGCATCAGTTCGATGGGAACCAGGTACTTGCGGCAGGTCCGGGTCACCAGGGCGGCGCGCGCGTTCATCTCGGCGAGGGACACCGGGCGCAGCCCGGCGAGGCCGGGCGGGGGCTGTCCGGGGGAGAGCTCGGGGGAGCGTCCGACGGCGAGGGGCCCCGCCGGGCCGCCGACGAGTGAGGGCCTCATCGTTCACCCCACCAGGCCGGCATGGAGTGGCGACGCTCGCCCGGCAGTGGGCCCGGGGCTGCTTCGAGCCTCGGTTCCAGGAACCTAACGTCCACCACCATGAGGTCGCGTACGTAGTCCACCTCGGTGACCTCCACGTGCCGAACCTTGCCGCGCAGCCGACCCTCCAGATCCTGCCGGAGCGCGATGGGGTCCTCGTGCACCACGTCCAGCGTCATGATCCGCCGTTGGGTGCGGGGCAGGAGCTTGGGGTGGCCGGCCAGGTACAGCACACCCAGCAGCAGGACGTTCAGACCCACCATCACCAGCGGGGGCGCGATCGCGTTGATCAGACCCAGGGCGATCGCGACGAAGTAGTAGCCGATCTCGCCCTGACTGATCAGGTCCGACCGCAGCCGCAGGATCGACAGCACACCGAACAACCCGAAGCCGACCGCGAGTCCCACCTCCTGGCGGGCCATCATCGCCACCACGGCGAAGATGCCGACGTTCAGTGCCACGTAGGCCAACAACAGGTCCCGGCGGCCGTGCCGACGGAAGTAGAGGACATAGGACAACACCGTGATCGCGGCCAGGTCGACCGCCAACGCGAACCAGATCATGGTCATCATCCTGGGCACCGGCCGTGAGGTGATCATGAGTGCCGGATGAGGAAACCCTCATGATCGCCCGACCGTCATTTCGCCGAACGATCGGTATAGCGGAAGTGTCGTCCACCGGTCGGGGGTGCCCGACGAACGGGGCCGCCCGGCGGCCGGCACCACTCGACGACCAACGACCGCCCGACGACCGACCGCTCAGCCGGTCAGCCGGTACCCCATGCCCCGCACCGTCACGATCCGCTCCGCGCCCACCTTGCGGCGCAGCGCCCGCACGAACACGTCCACCACGTTCGACCCGGGGTCGTAGTCGTAACCCCACACGTGCGACAGCATCTGCTGCCGGGTCAAGACCTGTCCTGGGTGGCGCATGAGCAGCTCCAACAGGGCGAACTCGCGGGCGGTCAGGTCCACGGTCGATTCGTCCACCGACGCTCGTCGGGTGCGCAGGTCCAGGGACAACCCGCCGGCGCGCAGCACCGTCAGGTCCGCCGTGCGTTCGGTACGCATCCGCAGCCGCACCCGGGCGAGCAGTTCCTCGAACCGGAACGGCTTGGTGACGTAGTCGTCCGCCCCGATCTCCAGCCCGGTCACGGTGTCGCGCACCCCGTCCCGCGCGGTCAGGATCACCACGGGGGTCTCCACACCCATCGACCGGAGCCGGCGCAGCACGTCGAACCCGTCGGTGTCGGGCAGCCCCAGGTCCAACAACATCAGGTCGAACCCGCCGGTGACGGCGTAGTCCACGGCCTCCGCGCCGGTGCCCACCACGGTGGTGGTGAATCCGTTCGCGGTCAGGCCCTTGCGGACGAACGAGGCGATCCGCTCCTCGTCCTCGACGATGAGTACGCGACTCACGCGCGCTCCCTTCCAATGGTTCTGTCGACCGGGATGACCAGGGTGAACGTCGATCCTTGGCCGGGTGCCGAACGCAGGTCGACCCTGCCGTGGTGCGCCTCGGCGATGGCGCGGACGATGGCCAGGCCCAGTCCGGCGCCGCCGTCGCCGCCCCGCGCGGTCCGCCCACCACGGGAGAACCGTTCGAAGATCCTGCCGTGGTCCTCGGCCGGGATGCCCGATCCCTCGTCGGACACCCACAGGCGGACGTCCGAACCCACCAAGGCGGAACCGATCCGCACGGTGGACCCCGCGGGGCTGTACCGGACCGCGTTGGCGGCCAACTGCACCATCGCCTGGGTGACCCGCTGCGGGTCGAGTCGGGCCGTGCCCTCGGCGATGGTCTCCAGCCGCCACGACCGGTCGCCCAACGGGCGTACCTTCGCATCGATGTCGCTGGTCAGCTCGGCCAGCGAGACCGGCTCGGGGCGCGCGAAGTCGGGCTGTTGCGCCTTGGCCAGCAACAGCAGGTCCTCCACGATCCGCCCCATGCGGTCGAGTTCGTCGGTGACCAGCCGGACGACCTCCTCGCGTTCCTCGGGTGAGTCGCCCATGAGTTCGAGGTGTCCGCGCACGATGGTGATGGGGGTGCGCAGTTCGTGGCCGGCGTCGTCGACGAACCGCCGCTGGGCGGTGAAGGCCCCCTCCAACCGGTCCAGCATGCTGTTGAACTGCTCGGCCAGGGCGGCGATGTCGTCCCGGCCGGACACCTCGATCCGCTGGGTGAGGTCCTCCTCGCCGATCGCGGCGGCGGTGCGGCGCACCAGCCGGACCGGGGCGAGGATGCGTCCGGCCACCCACCAGGCCGCCGTGCTCGCGGCGAGCAGACCCAGCGCGCTCACCAGGGCGATGGTGCCCATGGTGGAGCCGGTGGCGGCGTGGTCCTCTTCGGTGAAGTAACCGATGACGAACCAACCGGCCGGGCCCTGGACGCCCTCCGGGGGCAGAGCGCGGACCTTCTCCCACTCGACCGGACCCGCCGGGGTGTCGAGGGTGCCGCGCGCGTCCGGGGACTCCAGGATCGCCGCCACGGACTCCGGGTCGGCGGAAAGGTCGTGCGGAGGGTCCTGGCCCTGCCGGATCCGCCCGGGTTCGGTCGTCGTCTCCTCTTCGCTCCCGGCGGCGCCCCCTCGTTGCCGGGGGGTCTCGGTGGTCTCGCCCTCCTCGACCCAACCGAAGAGGATCTCGGAGTCGTCGGGATGCTGCCGCTCAAGGTGGACCCGGATGAGGGTGCCCACGTCGGTGAAGGGTTCCCCGGTCAGTGGGTCGATGCCCACGGACGCGAACTCCTCGAACTCGCCGGTCTCCTGACTCAGCGCCCGATCCACGCGTTCGTCCACCCTCGCGGTCAGCGCGCTCCATGTGACGACGTTGACCATCAGGAGCACGGCGGCCATGAGCAGGACCACCCAGGCCATGATGATGAGTCGTGCGGGAACGCGGCGACGGTGGGGGAGTTCCGGTTGGGGGCCGCGCATCACCAGGGTCGGGAACACGGAGGTGCCTTCGCGGTCACCTGCCGGCGGTACCCGGATGGTGGTGGCGTCGGGTCCGTCCTCGGGATCAGTCGTCATCGTCATCGTCCCCGAACCGCTGGTCCTGGCACAGCTCCCACCAGTCGTCCCATTGGTCCTCGCCCCAGCTCTCGTGCCCGGAGCCCTCGTCGAGGCAGTCGAACGGGAAGCCGGTCGGTGCGGGCTCGGCGGACGGCTCGGCCTCCGGGCTCGGCTCGCCCGACTCCTCGGTGACGGGTGGAGGCGGGGAGACCACGCCTTCGTCGGTGGGCTCGGCGGTGGCGCCCTCGGGCGACTCACCGACCACCACCTCCGAGGCGGGGACCGGATCCGCGGAACGCAGGAAGAACGCCCAGACCAGGGCGGCGGCCGTCACGAGGATGACCGTCAACGTCCCGGTGACCAGGGGCACCAGAGGTGATCTCATATCGACAGAGTTTCCTCGTCCCGCAGGAAGACAGGATGAAGCGAAGATGAAGAAGGCTTCATCCTCCCAGTTCGACCGGGCGAGGAACAGGAGCCCCATCACACCGAACGGGCCCCACACGCGGTGGGGCCCGAGGGGAATCGAGGGTCTCAGTAGCGGCGGCCGCGCAACTCCGCGACGAGGACGGCGGCCTGGGTACGGCGCTTGAGGTCCAACTTGGCCAGCAGCGCCGACACGTAGTTCTTCACGGTCTTCTCCGCCAGGTACAGCCGCTCGCCGATCTGCCGGTTGGTCATGCCCTCACCGATGAGGTCGAGGATCTGCCGTTCCTGCGGGGTCAGCTCCGCCAGCGGGTCGGGTTCGGCCTGGGCGCCGCGCAATCGCTCCAGCATCGCACCCGTGCTCCCGGAGTCCAGCAGGGAGCCGCCGGCGGCGACGGTACGCACCGCGCCGACCAGGTCCGCGCCGTGGATCTGCTTGAGCACATACCCCGCGGCCCCGGCCATGACGGCGTCGTACAGCGCGTCCTCGTCGGCGAAGGAGGTGAGCATCAGGCAGGCGATCTCGGGGTGGTCGGACCGGATCTCCCGACAGACCTGGACCCCGGAGCCGCCGGGCAGCCGCACGTCCAACACCGCGACGTCGGGAAGTACCACGGGGATCCGTGCCAGCGCCTGTTCGGCGGTCCCGGCCTCACCGACCACGGTCATGTCGTCCTCGGTTTCGAGGAGGGCAGCCACGCCGCGCCGGACGACCTCGTGGTCATCGACGAGGAAGACCCTGATCTGTTTCCGAGCGTTCTCGGCTCCACCGATCGTCATCGGTCCTCCCTCTCCTCGCGTCCGCGTGCTCGCGACACCACTCCGAGGAAGACGTTAATACGTATACGGGGTTCATCGGGGGTCTTAAGCCATCGAAGTGGCCGGTCAAAGGTCCCAGAACCGACCAAACGTGGTTCGAGTGCCGCGGGGGTCGATCACGGGTGGTGCGGACGTGATCACGGTCGTGTCATGGTCACCGTATCGCCAATGCGTACCCCCGGGGGCGATGGGCCCCCGGGGAACATGGGAACACGAGTTCAGGGACGGTGCCCGGCCCACGGGCGGGTCAGTTCGAAGGCTCGGCAGGCCCGCAGGACCCGGGGATCCGAGTGTCGTGGACCCACGATCTGGAGGCCGATCGGCAACCCCGAATCACTGAACCCGCACGGCACGCTCGCCGCCGGCTGCTGGGTCATGTTGAACGGATAGCTGAACCCGGCCCAGGAGGTCCACCGTCGCCCGGACAGCTCGGGCGGCGACTCCAGCCCGGCCTCGAAGGCCACCATCGGCATGGTCGGCGTGAGCAGTAGGTCGTAGGTCTCGTGGAAGCGACCCATACGAGCACCCATGGCCATTCGCAGGGCCATCGCGGTCAGGTAGTCGTGCGCCGAGTAGGACAACCCTTCCTCGATGATCTCGCGCAGCCCCGGGTCCTGGAGGTCGCGCTCACGGTCGGTGAGCTTCTCGGTGGCCTTGGCCGCGCCCGAGTACCAGAGCACGTGGAACTCCGCCATGGAATCGGGCAGCCCCGGGTCGGCCTCCTCCACCTTGGCGCCGAGCTCCTCGAACACGCGCACGGCGTCGGCGACCGCGCGGGCCACCTCCGGGTCCACGTTCAGCCCGCCCAAGGTGGGGCTGTAGGCGATCCGCATCCCTCGGACCAGTTCGCGCGGGTCCTCTCCGCGTCCGGCGCCGGCCAGACCGGGGGCGGGGGTAGGCATCGCCATCCAGTCGCGGGAGTCGAAGCCGGAGATCACGTCCAGCATCAGCGCCATGTCGCCGACGGTGCGGGTCATCGGACCGGTGTGCGCCAGTGATCCGAACGGGCTCGCCGGGTAGTGCGGCACCAGCCCCCACGTGGGCTTGATCCCGCAGACCCCGGTGAAGCTCGCCGGGATGCGGATGGACCCGCCCCCGTCGGTCCCCGTCGACAGTGGGCCCATCCCCGCGGCGACCGCCGCCGCCGAGCCGCCGCTGGAGCCGCCCGGGGTGGTGGACAGGTCCCAGGGGTTACGGGTGATCCCGGTGAGCGGGTTGTCGGTGACCCCCTTCCACGCCAGTTCGGGGGTGGTGGTCTTGCCGACGAACACCGCCCCGTGCTCGCGCAGGCGGGCCGTGACCGGGGAGTCCTCCTCCCACGGGCCCTCCTGGGAAGAGGTCACCGACCCCTTCAGGGTGGGCCACCCCTTCGTCAGGTGGATGTCCTTGATGGACGCGGGCACCCCGTCGAGCTTCCCGACCGGTTCACCGCGTCGCCACCGTTCGGCCGAGGCGCGTGCGGCCTCGCGGGCCTCCTCGGGGCGCACCAGGCAGAACGCGTTGAGCGCCGGGTTGTCCTGCTCGATGCGTTCGAGCACGGAGTCGACCGCCTCCACCGGGGAGAGCTCCCCGGTGGAGTAGGCGCGCAACAGTTGTTCGGCGGACAGGTCGGGCGGTGTGCTCGCACCGGAACGGGCGCGGGGGACCGCGGGGTCGGCGCCGGGCGCGTTACCCGCGGTGCCGGCGGCCGTGCCCGTGTCTTCGGTCCCGGCTCGTTCGGAACGGATCGTCACTTCAGCCTCCCAAGTCACGCGAGGGGTCAGCCGGGTACGTAGCCCCGGTCCTTGTCCACGACGTTGCGCAGTTCCCGCCCGTCCAGGTAACGGGCGAGGTTGTCCAGGAACAGTTCGACCAGGTCATCGCGCCACCCGACCACGTCACCGGACATGTGCGGCGAGACGAAGGACCCGGACAGGCCCCACAGCGGGTTGATGGCCTTGAGCGGTTCCCGTTCGAAGACGTCCAGGGCCGAGCCGGCGATCGAACCCTCTTGGAGGGCGTGGACCAGGTCGGACTGGACGACGATGGGGCCGCGGGCGATGTTGATCAGGCGCGCGGTGGGCTTCATGAGGTCGAGGAAGTGTCGGTCGACGAGGCCTCGGGTGGCGTCGGTGAGCGGCGCGGCGACGACCACGTAGTCGGCTTCGGGGAGGGCCTGGAACAGCGTGGGGCCGCCGCCGTCGGTGTGTTCCGCCAGGCTGGAGGCGACCACGTGACCGAAGTCGGGATCGCCGTCGCGAGCGTGACTGCCGGAGGCACGGACCTCCATCCCCACCGCGGCGAGCTTGCGCCCGATCGCTCGACCGATGGGTCCGGTACCGATCACCAGCGCGCGTTTGCCGGTGACGCGTTCGGTCTCGCGGTGCAGCCACCGGTGCCGGCTCTGTAGCTCCGACGTGCGGTGGAAGTCCTTGGCGAAGGCGATGACCAGGCCCAGCACGTATTCGGCGATGTGCTCGTCGAAGACCCCGCGCGAGTTGGTGACCACGGCGTCGCTCTCGACCAGCCCGGGGAACATCAGGTTGTCCACCCCGGTGGTGGCGGCGTGCACCCACCGCAGTCGGTCGGCCTTGGACCAGGATTCGGCGAGCGCCTCGGTGAACAGGTCCCAGACCAGGAGCGCGTCGGCGCCGGGAAGGGCGGCGGACAGTCCTTCGGCGTCGGTGTAGACGACCTCGCCCAGCCCCGGGTGGTCGTCGAGGCGTTCGTGCCCCGGTGGAAGGTCCTCGCCATGGAGGACGAGCAGACGCGGTCGTTCGGGTGCGGAGACGGTGGTGGAGCCGGGAGGACGGTTCACTGGCACGAGCTTTCCGGTAGCGACTGGTGATGCGGTGCCGTCGGGGTGTTGGTTCGCCCTGCACCGGAAACGCTAAGGAGCCCACATGGGATTGTCAACAATCCACAAAAGGGCTGTTCTTGGGCAAAAGCGCACCTTGCGCCCGCAACGGCACTGGCGGGATACCCGTTCGGCTCAGGTCTATTGCCCGACTCCGGAGGTTGATCGTAAGATTGTCGACAATCAACAGCACCGTGACCTCGACGGCCCGAACGGCCCCTCGGGTCGGTCTCCCAGGAATCATGTAGGCCCCGCCGAAGGGAACCCACTTGCCCAGGTACATGACCGTCACGCTCACCCGACGCGGTGTCTCCTGCGTCGCCGAACTCCTCGACAAGGAAGCGCCCCGCACGTGTGAGGCGGTGTGGAACGCCCTCCCGCAGGGCGACGCCGTCCAACACGCCAAGTACGCGCGCAACGAGGTCTACACGATGGTGCCGCGGTTCGCCGATCCCGAACCCGGTCAGGAGAACCCCACCGTCACCCCGATCCCCGGTGACCTCGTCTACTTCTCCTTCGACTCCGGCATGCTCGACCACTCCTTCAAGGAGGACAAGGGCATCGGTCACCTGCCGGGGGTCATCGACCTGGCCCTCTTCTACGGCCGGAACAACCTGCTGCTCAACGGAGACGTGGGCTGGGTCCCCGGCAACGTGTTCGCCACCGTGGTGGAGAACCTGCCCGCCATGGCCGAGGCCTGCAACGACGTCTGGCGCTCCGGCAGCGTCGGTGAACGTCTCCTGTACGAACGGCTCGACCGCTGAACCGCGGCCACGAGACCACAGCGGCCGCGGCGCCCACCGCGCACCCGCGGCCCGTGCCGGCACATCCGGAACACCGCACACGGCTGGACAGAGCACATCAACGGGAGGTGAGTGACCGATGAGAACCGAGGGAACCGGGTCGGAGCCCCACTACGGCACCGAGCACACGAACTCGACGGTCCCGGCGCGTCAGGCCGGACCCGAGACAGAGCCGGAAACGACCGGACGGGCGCCTGAAGGGGCGCCCGGGCAGGCGAACGACCCGAAGGTCGTCGAACTGTCGGCGGCCACCACGACCCCCTGGCAGGCCGGGGTGGGCGTGATCGCCCCCTACGACTTCGCGCTCGACCGCGAACTGTGGCGATGGACGCCCGACGACGTGTCCTTGCACGTCACCCGCCTCCCCTACGTCCACGTTCCGGTGACGGTCGACCAGGCGGCGGCTCTCAGCAAGGGCAAGGCGGTGACCCGCGCCGTCAAGGCGCTCATGGCACCCGAACCCCTGGCCGTCGGCTACGCCTGTGCCTCAGGCAGCTTCGTGCACGGGGCCGAGGGCGAACGCGAACTCCACCGCACCATGCTGGCGGCCGGCGCCCCATGGGCCGCCACCACGTCGGGTGCCCTGATCGAGGCGCTCAAGGCCCTCGACACCGACCGGATCGCGGTGGTCACCCCGTACGTGGACAGCGTGACCGACCGACTCCTGGACTTCCTCGCCGAACACGGTGTCGGCGTCACCTCCAGCGTCGGACTCGGCCTGCTCAGCCACATCTGGAAGGTCACCTACGCCGAGGTCGCCCACGCGGTGCACGAGGCGGACCACCCCGACGCCCAGGCCGTGTACATCAGCTGCACCAACGTCCTCACCTACGACATCATCGCGCCCCTGGAGCGCGAACTGGGTAAACCCGTCATAGCGGCCAACCAGGTCACCATGTGGGCGGTCATGAACGCGGCCGGCCGCCGCGCCGTCGCACGCGGACAGAGCCTGATCGACGTGGCCGCGCCCAGTGCCGCCTGACGGCACCACCGACCACCGACCACCGGCCACGGAGAGCGCCTCGAACCAGAGGAGAGACATGACCCGCGTCGGATTCCTGTATCCCGGCCACAGCGCAGAAGACGACTACCCGGCCTTCGCCGACCTGCTCGACGACGTCGAACTACCCCTCGTGCACACGCTCATGCGCGAGGACGCCCACCGTGTGGACGCCCTCCTTGACGTGGGCGGTGAGGGCGTGCTCGCCAAGGGGGCGCAGGAGCTCGCCGCCCTGGAGGTCGAGGCCGCGGTCTGGGCCTGTACCAGCGGCAGCTTCGTGTTCGGCTGGGAGGGGGCACAACGCCAGGTCCAAGGGGTGCGCGACGTGGTGGGCGTGCCCACGTCCAGCACCTCCTTCGCGTTCGTGCACGCCCTGCGCCAGCTGGGGGTCTCAAGGGTCGCCATCGCCGCGACCTACCCCGACGACGTCGGTCAACGGTTCGTGGACTTCCTCGACGACGCGGGTGTCTCGGTGGTGTCCCTGGCCAGCCACGGCATTCCCACCGCCGCCGAGGTGGGGCGCCTGGAACCCGACGACGCGGTCGACTTCGTCATCACCAACGACCACCCGAGGTCGGAGGTGGTCCTGGTGCCGGACACCGCCTTGCACAGCGCCGACCTCATCGACCCCATGGAGGCGCTCCTGGGCAAGACGGTGCTCACCGCCAACCAGGTGAGCATCTGGGAGGGGCTTCGGTTGGTGGGGCGGTGCGGTGCGCGCAACGGGCCCGGCAACCTGTTCCGATCGGGCGCCTCCACTGTCAGGGACCCGTTCGTCGCCCGTTAACCTCGGGGGCCGGCACATGTCCGGTTCGTCCGCTTGAGTCCGGCCCCCGTGTTCGCGGTCGAGGTGTCGACCGCCCGTCAGGAATCCGAATCGAGTCCCGAGAAGGGAAGACCCCATGTCATCCCCTGGTCAGCTCAGACCCGTTCCACGGCGCTCCACCGCCGAGCTGATCGCCGACCAACTGCGTTCGGCGATCATGTACGGCTCCCTCTCCCCGGGGGACCAGCTGGGCGAGGCCGAGCTCGCCGGGCGCTTGGGGGTGAGCCGGGGACCGCTCCGCGAGGCGATGCAGCGTCTGGTCCAGGAGGGTCTGCTCCGCAGCGAACGGCACAGGGGCCTGTTCGTGTGCGAGCTGACCCCCACGGACGTGCGGGACATCTACGTCGCCCGACTCGCGGTGGAACGTGCCGCCTGCGAGCTGATCATGAGGGGCAACCGGGGTGAGGCCCTGGCCCGCCTCACCCCCGCCGTCGACCGGTTGGCGCAGGCCGCGGCCAAGGGGGACCGTGAGGAGATGAGCGACGCCGATCAGGAGTTCCACCGGACCCTGGTCAGCTGCTCGGGCAACTCGCGGTTGGAGCGCATGGCGCAGACGCTGCTGGTGGAGACCCGTATGTGTCTGACGGTGATGCAGGACGTCTACCCGGAACCGGAGGAGCTCCTGGAGGAGCACCGGCGGATCCTGGACACGATCGTCGAGGGCGAGGAGGAACGTCTGCTCGCCCTGATCGAGTCGCACATGATCGACACCGTCGAACGGATCAACGCCGAGGGCGGGAACGGACCCGGGGACGGTGACGAGGGAGGCACCGGGGAGACCGGAGCGCTCCCCGAGACCGGCTCGGGGAACTGAGCCCGCGCGGTGAAAAGGGAACAAAGGGTCGGATTCCGAGTGACTCGGAACCGACCCCTTTTTCATGCTCGATCGGGGCGTAGTGACTCCGTGCGAATAAATCGGTTGAATGGGTTGCGAAACGGTGGGTGGCCCGTGCTAGCTTCTATTTCGGGCAGCGCATTAAGTCCATTTAGGGCATAGGCCTTGGGGTGAGTTCCGTCGGGACACGGCCCAAGGGCCCGTGTCGGACTTCGCACCGAGGTCGAGTACCTCCCGCCGGCCCCTCACACCCCTCGACGGTCCCGAGCCGTCACCGTCCCCACGGTGGAAGGAAACCCCAAGTGTTCGGACACCACGGTCCCGCGAGCGCCTCCGGCGCGCGCACCGCCGTGCTGTCCGACTCCTTGCGTCGGACCATGTTGTTGCTCGGACTCCTGGCCGGGGCCTTGGTCGCGGGCTGGGTCCTCGGCGTCACCGACGCCGAGGCGGAGGAGGTCTCCGTGGGGGCGGACACCGTGACGGTGGACGCCGCGGTCACGGACGCCGTCGGTCCGGTGGTGGACACCCTGGAGACGGAGACCGAGGAATCGGTCGATCAGACAGAGGTGGCCGAGTCATCGCAGGCCACCGAGGTTCCCCAACCGCTGGAAGCCGTCGAGGCCCCCACCGTCGTCGAGACCTTCGAGACGACGGAGACCGCGGAGGTCGCGGAGGTCGCGGAGACCGGGCAGACCAAGGAGCCACGACGGCTGACCGACACCGTCGCCCAGACCGGTCGGGAGGCCACCGTCTCCGTGCGCGAGGTCTCCGAGACCGAAGTTCCGGAGATCGTGGTCGACGGCGATGACCTGGCGGAACCCGTTCAGCGGGCCGTCGACGAGATCACCCGGACGGTCGACGATCGGCTCGACCGGGTGGAGACCCCGCCCCGGCGGGAAGCGGCACCGGGCCCTGCCTCGGGCGAGGAACCGGCGACGCAGCCGGAGTCCGTGGAGGACCGGGACGACGTACTCGTCATCCCTGAGAGCCAGCGTTCCGAGACCGTCGTCGACCTGCTCGAACACGCTGATCCGACCGTGACCGGGTCCGACACGGCCACGGGTGACACGCCCCTCCGCGACCAGTACGGATCCACCCCGACCGGCACCGCCTCGCAGGGAGCGGTCACCGGGCTCGCGGGCCACCTGTCCTCCGTGGGCACCCTCATCCCGGCCCTCGCCTTCGAGGACGCCACCCGGCACGTCCTGCGCGCGGTTCCCACCGCCGTCGCCGACGAGCCCACCTTCGCCCCCGACTAGCGGGTCCCCTCCGGCATCCAGGGTCCTTCCGCCCAGGTGCCTCCCCGTCGCCTCGACACGCCCCGGCTCGAACCGGAAGCGGACCGACGCGACCCACGGACCCGCCCAGTCCCGGCCCGCCACCACGGCACGTTCCGGCCGATCACCTGGGGGCCGACGTGAGCCCCGCTCTCACCTTCGCGCACCATGCGTGCCCGACGAAAGCGGAGTTCAGGTCGGTCAACGGTCCACCGGACCCGAAGACCGAAACTCCCCCGATCGAGGGCCGCCCCACCCCGAACGTGTGGCGCCATCCGATCGGGGCCCGCAAACCAAGACATCCGGAAGGACTCCCATGCGCAACACCGCCCGCACCACCGCCAAGGCCCTGCTCATCGCCGCCGGCACCGCCGGCTTCGTCACCCTCGGCAGCGGCTTCGCGGCGGCGGACACCGTCGGGGACGTCACGGGCGCTCTCGGCACCGACTTCCCGGGGCAGCTGCCCGCCGTCGACACCGCCCTCCCGACCACGGCCCTGCCCGAGGTCGACCCCACTCTGCCCTCCGCCGCCCTGCCCGGGGTCGCCGTTCCCGAGGTCAACGGGGTCGTGGGAGCCGCCCAGGACCAGGTCGACTCCGTCGAGGGGACCGTTCCGCGCGTGAACGTGCCCGAGGTGGACACCGACGGCTACCTGGCCGCCGCCCAGGGCACCACCGTCATGGTCGACTTCCTCTCCCAGCAGGCCCGCGGTGACGTCGACGCCGTCGCCGCCGAGGCCGGTTCCGTGGTCGACCAGACCGTGTCGGGCGTGGGCACCGACCTGGACGGTGTGGACGACCACGCCGTGGACACCGCCACGGGCGTCACCGACGGCACCGTCGAGGACCTCGACGTCCCCGCGACCGACGTCGTGGACACCGAGGTGCTGCCCGAAGCCCCCGCGGCCGGCGGGGTGGAGGACACCGTCGAGGGTCTCACCGAGGCCGACGACCTGGCCGAGCTGGAGGTCGTCGACACCGAGACCCTGCCCACCGACGAGCTGCCGACCGACGCCCTGGACACGGACGTGACCGGTGCCGACCCGGTCGGCGGCACCACCGACGCCCTGGGCACCGACCTGACCGACGGCCTGCTGTAGCCGTCGGTTCGACCGCGCGCCCCGCGCTGTGACACGCGGGTGCGCGCGGCCCCGGGCGGTTCGAGGGTTGATCCGCTCCGGAACGGGCGTGGTGGGTTCCGTGGGGGGTCCGACCACGCCACCCGGAGCAAGCGGGATCAGGGGGCCCTACCGCCCGGGGTCTCACCGGAAGGTCCCGGGAGGGGACGGCGTGTACCCGTGGCAGCGACGGGGAGCCGGCGTCACCCTTCCCGGGACCCTCGCGAACAAGGCCGCGCCCCGAGGTACGGGGCGCGGCGACCCATGTCCGAAACCGCGCTTCTCCTTTCATTGGAGGGATATCAAGGAGGCGCGAATAGGTGATTATCGGCTATTGCTGAAATCGTGTTCCGGTCTTTCTCTTTCGGGGTCTACCGGCTAGGAAATTCCGCCGATCCCCACGTATTTGACGTCGAGGAACTCGTCGATGCCGACTCGCCCGCCCTCACGACCCAGCCCGGAGTGCTTCACCCCGCCGAACGGGGCCGCCGGGTTGGACACCACGCCCTGGTTCAGCCCGACCATGCCGGTCTCCAAGGCCTCACTGACTCGGAACGCGCGGTTCAGGTCCCGGGTGTACAGGTAGCTGACCAGGCCGAACTCGGTGTCGTTGGCGGCGTGGAGTACTTCCTCCTCGGTGTCGAAGGGCATCACGGGCGCCACGGGACCGAAGATCTCGGTGGTGGACAGCTCCGCCGCGAACGGCACGTTCGCCAGCACCGTCGGCTGGTAGAAGTGCCCCGGCCCGTCCCCAGGGCCACCGCCCACCAGTACGTTCGCCCCACGTTCGACGGCGTCGTCGACCAGGCTCTGCACCTTCCGCCGAGCCTTCTCGTCGATCAGCGGACCCACGTCCGCGTCCTCGTCCAGGCCCCGACCCAGCCGGAGCGCGCCCATGCGTTCGCTGAGTCGGGCCGAGAACTCCTCCGCGATCCCCGACTGGGCGTAGATCCGGTTGGCCGCCGTGCACGCCTCCCCGATGTTGCGCATCTTGGCGAGCATCGCTCCGTCCACGGCCGCGTCCAGGTCGGCGTCGTCGAAGACGATGAAGGGCGCGTTGCCACCCAGTTCCATGGAGGTGCGCAACACCTGGCCGGCGCTCTGCTCCAGCAACTTGCGACCCACCGCCGTCGACCCCGTGAACGACACCTTGCGGATCCGGCCGTCGGTGAGCAGGGGTTCGGTGAGCCCGCCCGCGTCCGTGGTGGGCAGGACGCTCAGGACCCCCTCCGGCAGACCCGCCTCGGTGAGGATGTCGGCCAGCGCCAGCGCCGACAGAGGGGTCTGCTGGGCCGGCTTGAGGATCATCGTGCACCCCGCCGCGATGGCCGGCCCGATCTTGCGGGTTCCCATCGCCATGGGGAAGTTCCAAGGGGTGATGAGCATGCAGGGGCCGACCGGCTGTCGCATGACGAGGAAGCGCGACTTGCCATCCGGTGAGATGGAGAAACCACCCTCGATCCGCACGGCCTCCTCTGAGAACCAGCGGAAGAACTCGGCGGCGTAGGCGATCTCGCCGCGCGCCTCCGCGAGTGGCTTGCCCATCTCCAGGGTCATCAGAACCGCCAGGTCCTCCTGGCGCTCCATCAGCAGTTGGTAGCTCCGGTACAGGATCTCGCCGCGCTCCCGGGGTGAGGTCTTGGCCCACTCCGGCTGGACACGCGTCGCGATGTCCAGGGCTTCGAGCCCGTCCTCCTTACTCGCGTCGGCGACATCGCACAGAACCTTGCGGGTGGAAGGGTCCTCCACGGGGAATGTGGACCCCGTGGACGCCTCACGCCACTTCCCCCCGAGGAAGAGCGTCTTGTTCACCTGTGCGACGACCCGTGCTTCCCGATCCGACATGCCTTGCTCCTCAGTCGACTTGTGGTCAGAGAACTGCCCGGCGTGCGTCCGCTGGACACCGCCGCGTCCCGGATGTTTCCATAGCAGTGTCGATTGTCAACAATCCTACGGAACTCGATACAAGGAATTGAGGCCATCGCATGGCGGAGCTCTCCCCGGTCCTCAAGCAGGCGACCCCGGTCGTCGCCGCACGAGGTGAGGGTGTCTACATCTACGACGAGGACGACCGCCGCTTCCTGGACTTCACGGCCGGGATCGGTGTGACCAGCACCGGACACTGCCACCCCAAGGTGGTCGCCGCCGCCCAGGAACAGGTCGCGACCCTGATCCACGGCCAGTACACCACCGTGATGCATCGTCCCCTGCTGCGACTCACCGAACGCCTCGGAGAGGTCCTGCCCGAGGGCGTCGATCGGCTGTTCTACGTCAACTCCGGCAGCGAGGCGGTCGAGGCGGCCCTGCGTCTGGCCCGCCAGGCGACCGGACGCCAGAACGCCGTCGTCTTCCAGGGCTCCTTCCACGGGCGCACCATGGGCGCCGCCTCCCTGACCACCTCCGGCACCAAGATCCGCGCGGGCATCGGGCCCCTCGTTCCCGGTGTCGTGGTCTCGCCCTTCCCGTACGCCTACCGGCTGGGCATGTCCGAGGTCGACGCCGTCGCCCACGCCCTGCGCGAGCTCGACTACCAGTTCGCCACGGTCACCTCGCCCAAGGACACCGCGGCGGTGTTCATCGAACCGGTCCTCGGAGAGGGCGGCTACGTCCCGGTCCCGGACGCGTTCCTCCAAGGGTTGCGCGAGCGCGCCGACCGGCACGGGTTCCTGCTGGTCATGGACGAGGTACAGACCGGTTTCGGTCGCACCGGAACGTTCTGGGGGCACGAGCCCTCCGGCGTTCGCCCGGACATCGTCATCACCGCCAAGGGGCTCGCCAGCGGGTTCCCGCTCTCCGCCATAGCCGCCTCCAGCGCGATCATGGACAAGGCCTGGCCGGGATCCCAGGGCGGGACCTACGGCGGCAACGCCGTCGCCTGCGCCGGTGCCCTGGCCACCCTGGACGTCATCCAGGAAGAGGGATTGGTGGAGAACGCCGCCCGCCAGGGTGAGCGCCTTCAGCAGGGCCTGGCCAAGATCGCCGAGGCCAACCCGGCCATCGGCGACGTGCGAGGTCGCGGCCTGATGCAGGCCTGCGAGTTCGTGAAGGCCGATGGTTCACCCGACGGGGAGACCGCCCAGCGTGCCCAGCAGGCCGCCGCCCAGAACGGTCTGCTCCTGCTGACCTGCGGCCCGGCCGGCAACGTCGTCCGGTTCATCCCGGCGCTGATCGTCGACGGCGGCCAGGTCGACACCGCCCTCGAACTGTGGGCGGCATCCGCGGAGGAAGCGGTCTGACCTGCACGGACGCCGCCGGTCCGCCGGCGGCGTCCGGATGGCCCGCGTCACACCGGAAATTGGCGCGAACCCACTCCCACAGCGTGATAGAGTCGGAGACGTCGCAAGGGAGAGCGCAGCTCGAACAAGCGACACACAACTGAAAACCTGCACTCGTAGCTCAATGGATAGAGCATCTGACTACGGATCAGAAGGTTGGGGGTTCGAATCCTCCCGAGTGCGCCACCTTGAGACAGTGGAGAAGAGACCCGGTACTCGCCTTGGCGAGCCGGGTCTCTTCTTGTGTTGCCTCGAACCCCACGTCGGGCATGCGCAAGCAGCCCGGGCGGCCTCCTTCGTGGCGGAAGGATGCATACTCCGATGCCGCCACACCCCATCATCGCTCTCCCCGTCGAGCAGGACGGGTGAGCACTGGTCATGGCAGTGTTGTCCACATCGGAGACATGGGTGGTCCGCACTTCGATCGACAGGGGCCGGCGCTGAGCGGCCCGCCTTATTCCATTGGTTCGTCCGTCGTTCGACGTTGGGTGTTCAACCGCAGGGTCACGAGTAGCGCAATGCCGGCCGCGACCAGGGCGATGGCCCACGAACCCACCGGGACCAAGGCCGTTTCGCACCCGCCCAAGCCGATGGTGGTCTGGTGGGGCAGGTCTTCGTAGGAGAACCACCCGAAGGACCGCTCGGGCATGGGGAAGGACCACCAGCCTGCTCCACAAGGTCCGGTGGGGACCAGTCCGAGCGCGCTTCCAGCGGCGATCAACGCTATGGCGAGCGCGCGGATGATCTGGACGGGGGACATGGTTCTCCTCGATGCCGGGGGTGCCGGGTAGGACGCTCCCATGCCCTCTCCGGTTGCCGTGGGCCCGGAAGGTCGGTCTGGTAGCGTGCCCGATCCGAACTCTGGGATCGCTCCCAGATGGTGACCCCCTCTGGAGGCCCCATGACCGCCTCGCCCACGCCGGCCCGTAACTGGGCCGGCAACCTCACCTACACCAGCCCGCGTATCCACCGGCCGACCAGTGTCGACGAACTCTCGGCCCTGGTTCGGGAGACCACACGGATCCGGGCATTGGGCAGCGGACACTCCTTCAACCAGGTCGCGGATTCGGAACACGACCTGGTCCGGTTGGACGCGTTCCCCAAGGAGATCGAGGTCGGCGAGGACACCGTCACCGTCTCCGGAGGCACCCGGTACGCGGATCTGGCCGCAGAGCTGCACCGGAGGGGGCTCGCGCTGGGCAACCTGGCGTCGTTGCCGCACATCTCGGTGGCCGGCTCCTGCGCCACCGGCACGCATGGGTCCGGTGACCGACAACGGTGCCTGGCGGCGGCGGTCCGCGGGATCGAGCTGATGGGCGCCGATGGGGAGACGGTCCGGTTGGGCCGGGGCGACGACGCCTTTCCCGGATCGGTGGTGGCGCTCGGCGCGTTGGGGATCGTCACCCGGATCACCCTGGAGATCGAACCCACCTTCGAGGTCTCCCAGCGGGTCCGACTCGACGTGCCCCTGGACGAGGTCGCGGAGAACTTCGACGCGGTCTTCGGGGCGGCCTACAGCGTCAGCCTGTTCACCGACTGGCGCGAGCGAAGTGGGAGGGTCTGGCTGAAGCGACGCGTGGACGAGCCCGGGGACGCGTGGTCCGGCGGTCGTACGGCGAACGTCCCCCAGCACCCGGTCCCGGGCGCACCCACCGAACCCGCCACCGAACAACTGGACGTGCCCGGCCCGTGGTGTGATCGGCTGCCGCACTTCCGTCCGGAACTGCCCCCGAGCGCCGGCGCCGAACTCCAGTCCGAGCTCTACCTGCCTCGGGAGGCCGCTCCCGAGGCCTTCGCGGTGCTCAGGGAGATCGGCCACCACATCGCCGAGGTGCTGTACGTCGGGGAGGTGCGCACGGTCCGCGCCGACGACCTGTGGCTGAGTCCTGCTCACGGCCGCGACTCGGTGACCTTCCACTTCACCTGGCATCCGAACCCGGAGGCGGTGACCCCGGTCCTGCGGGAGGTGGAGGAACGGCTCGCCCCGCTGGGCGCGCGCCCGCACTGGGGCAAGATCACGACACTGCGGCCCCTGGAGGTCGTCGGTAGGTACGAACGGGCGACCGACTTCGCCGACCTGTTGGAGCGCTTCGACCCGACCGGGAAGTTCCGCAACCCCTTCGTCGATTCCTACTTCCCCCGGGGTTGAGTCGGAGGGGCGTCCGGGGCGGATTCACTCCCAGGCCAGGCGGCGGGCGGTGGAGACCTCCAGGGGTGCGCTGCCCTGGTGCGCGGCCAGCAGGGCCCGACCCGCCTCGTTGCGTGTGTGCACCGCCTCGCCCAGGGACACCCACCGGTTCCACGCCCGCTCGAAGGCCAGCGCCCCCTTCTTGTTGCGGGCCAGGACCGACGGCACCGCGTGCAGGACCGCCACGGTGGTGTCTTCCCCCGCCCCCTCGGCCGGTGTGGTGAGCACATGTCGGGGGATCAGGTAGCGCAGGTCACCGACCAAGGGCGCGAGGACCTCGTCCAGGGACTCGGCGAACAGTTCCGCGGCGGCCGGGTCGGTGAGGGTGAATCGGTACACCCCGTCGGTGTCCACGTGCACACGCACCCCTTGTGCTCCGGTGCCGGACAGGTCCGCCGAGCACAAAGCCTCGGCGACCGCGCACGCGTAGCGGGAGGTGTCCACCGGTCGGCGAGCCAAGGATCTTAGGCGTGCGGCCTCTCGGCGGGTCCGGCCGAGCCGGCGCCACCAGTGGACGCCCGCGGCCGTAGCGAATACGAGGGCGAGCACGAGCGGCCACGGTGTGAAGGCCGCCGCCACCAGGCACACGGCCATGAGCGAACCGAGCACCCATGTGGGAAGCAGGTCCCGGCCCGTGGGGAGACCTCGGGGTGCGGGCACGATGCCGTGTTCGCCCACCAGCACCTCGGGGGGTCCGGGCACGGCCACGTCCACTCCGGCTTCCGCGATCTCGGACCGGATCTCTCGTCGCTCGTACACCCGCAACGTCGGCAGCAAGGTGTCCTCGTAGCCGGTGCCGAGCCGCCACCGGTCCCGGGTGCCGTCCCGGTCGGCCGCCCGCTTCAGCATTCGCGTGTTGAGCGGGGCCGTCTCCGTGGGCGGTTCGTAGGGGGAGAGCTCGGGGTCCACATGCGCGACCCCGCTCATCACCGCACCGTCGGCGCCCACACCCAGGTAGCCCTCGTGTTTGCGTACGAACCGGTCCCAGTCGGCCGCCCCGCGCGGGTGGTCGTGGCTCACGCACACCACGGTCCAGGTGTGCGCGACCTTCTCCGGCCACTCCGGGTCCAGCCGCAGCGCACGCCCTCGGCTCTGCACCACGGCGGTGGGGGTGGTGGCGGTGGTCAGGTCCACCACCGTGTTGACCCCGCGCGCGTCCCACCCCTCGCCGAGCAGGGCGCGTGTACCCACCAGGACCTGGGAACGGCCGCTCTCCAGGAAACGCGTCACCACCCCCACCCAGGTACGCGAGGACCAGGAACCCTCGACCACGTGCAGCCCGTCCACCTCACGGACGGACAGGTCGGCCCTGGGCACTTCCGCGCGGGCGAAGTCCAGCAGCGCCGTCGCGGTGCCGGCACCGGCCGCGACGGTGCGTCCGGTGACCAACACGGGATCCAGGTCGCGGGTACGCGGGTCCTCGGCCAGTCGGACCACCTGGAGCCAGGCCGAACCGGCGTCGTCTGGAAGCACCCCGCGCAACGCCGCGGGGGCTCGCGCGGTGGCGCGTTCGTGGTCGCACAGCACCAGGGCGCGCAGCCGCGTTCCGATGGCGTCCCGTTCCGTGGCGAGGATGTCCACGGTGGCCAGGGACTTGGCGGAGCTGCGAGCCAGCACCCGGTCCACCGGTGAGGCGCCCCTGCGGATTCCACGGCGGGTCAGGTGGTATCCCACGGAGGGCAGGGCGGTGCGGATCCGTTCGCGTGCCTCCTTGTCCTGTGGGGTGTCGGGGTTCAGGCAGTGGCGGGCGTAGTCCCCGATCAGGGCCGTCCAGTCCTGTGCCCGTGGCGGGTGCCGATGTTGTTCGTACACGCGGGCACCGTCCGGTCGGGCGATCAGTCCCTCGTGGTGCAGCCGCAGCACGGCGTCGGTGAGTTCGGGGTCGTCCGTGGCGAGGGTCCCCCAACCCAGGCGCCCACCCTCGGCGGTGGCGCGGGAGACGAAACGGGCGTCCAACCAGGGCAGGAAGTCGGTGCTCGCGAAGCCGGGTTCGAGCAGTTCGGTGCACATCGTGCTGAACCGGGTGCCCTGACCGGCGAGGTACTCGTGTTCGGTGAGGGTGGGTTCGATGACGTACACGAGCTCGGCGAAGGGCGCCAGGTAGCCGTCACGGACCAGGGCGGGGATGGACGCACCGGTGATGGGCGACCCGAAGAGTCGGTCGACGAGATCGCGTTCGGTGCCGGTGAGACTGCCCGCCGGCGTGCCGGTCAGCCCGATCACGTGGGCGTCTGGGAGTTCGTCGAGGATCTCGGCGAGAAGACGCCCCCACACTTGCAGCAGGTGGTGGCACTCGTCGAGCAGCAGGGTGAGCGGACCCGCGTCGTGCAGGGCGTCGATCAGGGCACGGCCGTTGGGGTGTAGTCGGTCGCTGACGGGGGTCGGCGAGCGTCCCTCATCGTCCGTTTCGGCGTCGGGGTCGAAGACCGCCAAGGACTGGTAGGTGAGCACGTTGACGGCGTCCCCGAGGGAACGGTCACCGCCGGCGTCGCAGCCCTCGGGGCGTTCAAAGGATTCCCAGTGCCGGATCCACTGGCCCTGGATGGCGGTGTTGGGCGCCAGCACCACGGTTCGGCGTCCCAGCCTTCGGGCGGCCTCCAACCCGACGAGGGTCTTGCCCGAGCCCGGCGGGAGCACGATCCAGGTCCGCCGGTCCCCACGGCCCCACCGGTGGTCCACCTCGTCGAGGGCGGAGAGTTGGTAGGGGCGTAGCTCCCCGGACCAAGCGGCCTCCGCCATCGTCATCGCCGTTTCGGACATCCCCTCAGGGTAGGTGGGAGGGCCCCGAACCCACCGGTCGGGGCCGTGACCGGTGGGTTCGGAGTCCGTTCAGACGGCCGGGGCGGGGGTGCGACGGGCGGCGTACAGGAACACCGCCAGTGCGCCCACCGCGGTCAGCAGCATCACCGTGGTCATGCTGACCAGGGTGGCGGCGCCGGTCAGGCCGGCGGTGGCCGCGAGACCGGATCCCACCGCGAACTGGAGCGTGCCCAGCAGCGCCGAGCTCGTTCCGGCGATCTCCGAGGGCTGCCCGGAGAGCGCCATCGCCGTGGCGTTGGGCGAGATCAGCCCGGTGAAGAGCATCATCACGAACAGCGCGGCGGTGATGTTCAGCAGGTCGGCGTGTCCGGAGACCGCCAGGAGACCCATGACCAGCACCGAGGCGATGGCGCCCAGGAGCCCCACGCCCAGCCGGCGGCGCAGCTCCATCCGTCGGATCAGCGCCACGTTCACCTGGTTGCCGAGGATCATCCCGAGCGTGGTCACCCCGAAGACCAGACTGAACTGCTGGGCGGTCGCGTCGAACTGGTTCTGCGAAACGAAGGAGAACGCCGAGATGTAGGTGAAGCTCATCCCGAAGCTCAACGCCAGGACGGCGGTGGGTGCGATGAATCCGGGGTCGCGCAGCAGCCGAATGAAGGTCCGGGCGAGCACACGCGGGTCCTGCCTGGTGCGACGCTCCTCGGGAAGGCTCTCCGGGAGGGAGAAGTACACCAGCGCGAACGTGAGAGCACCGGCCAGGCCCAGCGTCCCGAAGATCAACTGCCAAGGACCCAGGTACAGGAGCTGCCCCCCGAGCAGTGGTCCGAGCATGGGCGCCAGCCCGGTGACCAGCATCAACCGGGAGAAGAAGGTGGCGGCGGTGTCGCCGTGGAACACGTCTCGCACGACCGCGCGGGACACCACCAGGCCGGCCGCCGCGGCCAGCCCCTGGATGAACCGCAGCACCATGAACGTCTCGGTCGACGTCACGAACATGATCGCGAAGGTCACCGCGGTGAACACACCGGTCCCGACCAGGAGGGGCATACGGCGTCCCCAACGGTCGCTGAGAGGCCCCGCGACCAACTGACCCAGGGCCAGACCGGCCATGACGGCGGTCAGGGTGAGCTTCACCCGGGATTCGGTAGACCCCAGGTCGGCGGCGATCTGCGGGAGTGCCGGCAGGTACAGGTCGGTGGCGAGCGGCCCGATGGCGGACAGCGCGGCCAGGACGAGAACGAGCAGGGCGGCGGGACGCGTCGGAGTCGCGACGGCGGTGTCCGGCCGCTCGTTCGGACGCGCGTTCGGGCGCACAGTGGTCAGGCTCACGAGCTCTCCAGAACAGGGTGGAAGAAGGTACAGGGCGACCTGGGGGTCGTGTGTTGGGTCGGCGCCGTGAGCCACCTTCGGGTGGGGCACCTGGGACGTGCCCTACGTGGGGACACTTCCGCGTGCAACGGATGTCCAAGGGATGGTGATCCCGACTTGACCAAGGATTCCCGGTGATCCGAACCACAGGCCCGCAAACCCCGCCACCGCGGGTTTCCCGTACTCGTGAGCGCGCTCACTCACCTGTTCGTCGGGGCGCGGGGCGCCCTTCGTCGCGCTTCGGAGCCGATCGAAGAGGCCGTGCCGCTCAGGACTCCGGGGCGGAAGGGGTGGGGGCGCGCGGGGTCGACCGGTCGCCGGCTCGGGGATGTACCGCCCGAACGATTCGGCGCGGGACCCACCGCGCTCTCCAAGGGGAATGTCGCCTGGGACCGGTGCCCGTCACGGTCCCAGGCGAGTGGTCAACTCTCGTCCCGCTCCGAGGTCGCGCGCAGCCGGGCGTCCTCGGCGGCACGGGCCGCGCGGCGCAGCCGGTGCCAGGAGGTGGCCCAACGCAGACGTTCGCCCTCGTCGGTGCCGACGCAGGCGGTCACGAAGGCCATCAGGAACACGTAGCCGGGGAGTTCGGTGCCCTCAAGGGCCCGGCGGAACTTCTCGGCGCTGACCACGCCGCCGCACTTGAACTCCAGTTCCAGGTAGGACCAGTCGCCGGCCCAGGCGAGGTAGCGGCGCATGGTCAGCAGGAACTCCGCGGGGTCGCGTGCCTCCATGGGGTTGGGACGCTGCTCCGATTCGGAGTGGGTGTCGGTCGTGGGCGTGCTCATGAGGTCGACCCGGACACGGGCCACCCGACCGGACCTGTGCAGCGAACGGTTCGGGCCTGTCGGTTCGAGGAGGTCTGGGACACTCACTCGGTCTCCTTTTCGGCTGTCGTGATGACGGCCAAGGGCATGGAAAGGGCACTCCCGCGCTCGTACGACACGAGCGCGGACAAGGGTGTTTCGTGAACGTCGACCGTCGGATTGGGATGTTGTGGCGGGAACACCGACCGATCGGTTACAGGGAAATGTACCGGATGAAGAGGACGCGCGAAAGCGCTTGCCGCCTGGGTTCACGGGAGGCGTACGTCTCCTTCGTGCAGGGGAGCTTCGGTACGTGACGTCCCGTTGGGGTCTTTTCTAGGAAACCGGCGCAAAGGTGATCTGGGGCACCGGCAAAAACGTCTGCAATGTCGGTAACTTTCTTTTCCCTGTTCACTCTGGCGTGTCGAGAAAACGATCTTTCTCGTGGATGGAATTGAAAGTCCGAAACTGGATATCAGGCCTGGCCGAAACTAGGGCTTCCATGGCCGAAAGTCCCACCACGATCGGTTCCAGGATCAGGGGTTCCACCAGAGGGCGGTCGCGTCGTCCCGAACCTTGCCGCGTGGGAACCGCAGACCCGAGGGGTCGGCCCCTTCCAGGGATCGCACCCGCTTCAACAGGGCAGCGGGGCCCTGTTCCCGGGCCAACTCGAAGATCCCGGACCAGGAGAGGTCACCGAAAACCTCCACCGACCGGCTCGCCCCGTCGGTCATCGCCAGGAAAGGCGCCCGGGGCAGCGTGCCGGTCAGCGCCTCTTCGGCGGCCCGCGGATCGGCGCCCGCCGTCCAGAACCCGTTCGGAACGTTGCGCCAGGCCCTGATCGCGGTACCCGGACCCACACGTGGGCGCAGGTCGTCGAGACGGGTGTCGGCCACCACCCGGATCCGACCGTCGGCCTGGGACAGCAGCACGGAGTCGGACAACACCAGGTACTCCAGGGCGTCGTCGTGCACCCGGACCGCCACCACCGTCGCCGAAGGTGTCTCCTGAACGGTGAGGTCGCAGGTTCCCGAGTGCGCGGTGGACACGGCCGTGATCGCCTCCACCAGCGCCTCACGCATCGGCAGACCGGACTCCATCCCCGCCAACAGCAGGGCCCCGAGCCTGTGTGTGTACCAGGCGACCCCGTGCGAACAACCGTTGTCCTCGTCCCGCGGGGCGCTGACGCCATCGAGCAGCACCGCGGACGTGGTGGTGACCGCGGCGAAGTCCTCGTTGGGACGGTCGGGGGTACCGGCTTCGGTTGCGAGGAGGAAGGGCACGAAGCGGTCCTACCCGGGACAAGGGCCCGCATCCGTGTCGGCGGGGTCGTCCCGGTCACACCGGCCGACCCCGCGTGGACGATCGGCTCAGCGCACCAGGACCGTGGCGTGGATGTCCAGGTGACCCTGCTCCCACAGCCAGTCCATGGCGGCCAGGCTGACCCGGGCGCAACCCTTGGAGGCCGGCTGCGCGGGGACGCTCGGGTAGCCGTGCACGGCGATGCCGCCGTTGAAGTACTTGGGTCGGTAGAGCGCTCCGTAGGGCCCTGGGTCCCAGGAGTCGACCTCACGGAAGACCGGGTAGGAGCCCTCCGGGGTGACGGCGATCCGCTCGTCGCCGTCGGAGCCCTCGTAGGGCTGACCGGAACCGGTGGAGGTGTGGATGACGCGCTGGACCTCGCCGTCGGTGACGACCAGCAGCAACTGCCGTTCCAGGTCGATCTCCACCACCGCGCCGGAGTCGGAGGAGGCGGAGGGGACGGTGCCCTCGTCGAGGGCGCCGCGGGTGGCCGGGCCGACGATGCCGTCCCGGTCGATGCCGGCGGCCTTCTGCAGGGCCAGGACCGCGTGCTCGGTGTGCATGCCGAACTCGCCGTCCGAACCGTCGATCCAGTAGCCGAGTTCGTTCAGCCGGTCCTGGAGTGCGCGCACCTGCTCACCGGAGTCACCGGGCCGCAGGTCCGCGGTGATCGCGGTGGCGGACGGGGCCGCCGCCGAGGTGGAGGCCGGGGCCGGTGCGGCGTGCGCCGGGGAGGCGATCAGGGAGGCGCTCAAGGCCAGGGCACAGGCCGGGCCGAGGAGGAGGGTCGTGCGGACGGGGTTCCTTGCGAAGAGTGATCGAGGGGAGACCATACGTTCCATTTACCCATAGATTCGGGTTTCCCGGGCCTTCGCCCCGGAAGCTGTGGACAACTCGAATCGACCTCGAATCGACATCGCAGGTCATGGCGTTCCAGGGCCGGAGAATCGAGACACATGGCCCGCCCGGACGGTCGATCGACGGTGGCCCAAGGCGCTTCGATTCGATGCCACGACGACCTGCCGGCCCTATCCACCGACCCGACCTGCCGGGTCGGGAACTCAGGCGAACTTGGAGCTGCGCACCGGTCCGGAGGTCATCGAGGGCAGCCTCGGGCCGTCCGCCCACCTCCGCGCCACCGCCTCGGTGAAGGACACCACCTCGGGTTCGCTCTCCTGCGGTTCGGCCGCGACGATCTCCTCGGCGATCTCCTCCTCGGGACGCTCGTCGACCGGTTTCCGGTCGAGGTCGCCGTCCACGACGCGCAGGCTCTCGCCCCAGGGAGGGTTCACGGTCTGGTGCAGCACCGAGACCACGTCGGCGGCTACACCGGGTGGGTCGGTCCAGCAGGAAGCGTGCTCGAACAGGACCTGGCCGGGCGAACGAGGAACGAGGGCCCGACGAAGTTCCATGTCGGTGTCGGTGAGGTCGTAGGCCACCACCAGGGCGTCGGATCGTTCCGGTTCGATGGGGACCACGGGTAGGTCGAGTAGCCGTGCGGTGGCGAGCCCCAGGATGAGGCTGGAACGGTCCGGCAAGGGCATCACCGCGTCGGGAACGCGACCGCCGGCGGTGAGGACCGCGGCGAGATCGGCGATTCCGGTGCGGCAGCTCTCGTAGCCGTCGCCGAGATAGGCGAAGCGTCCGGTCATCCCCTCGTCGAAACCATACGGAGAGACCTGGCCCAAGACAGCGCCCGTCAGCGCGAAATGCCATCCACGCAGATCACGGTGGTCCATGGGGCCGGCCTCCCGGGCCGCCTCGGCCCTCTCCACCATGAGGGCGATCCGGTGATGGGCCAGATCCCAGGACTCGTCCTCGGGGGTGGAGAGACGGTCGAGGAGCTCGCGTGCGGCGTCGATGTCGCCGGAGCACAACGTGTTGTACGCCAGGAGGTATCCGCCGGGCCAGTCCGGAAGTGGGCCGTCCCAGGCCCGTAGCTCGCGTGCGGCGTCCTCGTGGCGCTCCAGGTCCTCCAGGGCCGAGGTGAGTTCCCACAGGATCGGGACGGCCTCCGGCGCGTTCACCCGGCCCGTTCGCAGCGCGGGGACCGCAAGGTGCGGCAGGCCCGCCTCCAGACACGCGTAACCGAAGTCGTAGCAGGCCTGCGGGGTGTCCGGCCGTTCAACGAGTGCCTCCGCCGCCGTACTGAGGTCGGGGAGGTTCGCCGCGCGCCCGACCGCGCCCACGAAGCGCCCGACGTCGGCCGGGCGGAGGTCGTCCGCCCGGCCGCGTAGTGAGTTCACCGCGGAGCCCACGTCACCGGACTCCAAGGCCCGCCATGCCTGGTCGAGATCTGCCGTCAAGATGTCCCTCTCGTCACTCGGGTGCGGGATACCGGGCCGCGTCCCACCACGTTCCGATGACCGCCCGAGGCGCGGGGTTCTGGGGAACACGTTCCCGCGGTTCGAGGGTACGAAGCGGGCCGAACGCCAGTTCCACGATGCGGAGATGTGGTGTTTTTGCCGAGAGTTGATGACTCAGAGTGAATGTGGGAGCGAGTTCCGTTGCATAAAGGAGGGTCCGTGCACATTTCGCCGAATGAGGGGAAGCGGACATGAGGATGACGGTGGGTCGGATGACCGTGACGATGGCCGCGGCCGCCGCGGGTCTACTGGCCGCGACGCAGTCGACGGTCGCGCACGCGGAGCAGACCGAGGGGATGGAGCCGACGGACCAGGCCGAGGCGACCGAGGGGACGGGCGGAACGGAGGAGACCGAGGGCTCCGAAGGGGGCGGCGAGCAGGAGGTACAAGAGCCCGAGACGTTCACCAGCGAGTTCACGGTCGACGCGACCCCGGACATGGTCGTGGACGCCGAGAACCAGCCGGTCGACGGTGAGGAGGGCGCGACCGGGACCTTCGGACTGCGGCTCAACAGCGATGAGGAGATCATCTGCTACGACATCGAGTTCTCCGGCGTCACCGAACCCTTCGAGAGCTCGGCCGAGACCGCGACCCACCTTCATGAGGCGGCCGAAGGCGAGTTCGGTCCGCCGCGTGTGGTCTTCCCCGACCCGCAGGACCAGGGTGACGGCACCTTGGTCGGCTCCGGCTGCGTGCAGGGACCCTTCACCACCGGTGAGGAGGACGCGGAAGCGGGCACGGACACCGGTGAGGGCTTCACCGTCGCCCAGATCGAGGAGAGTCCCGAGGACTTCTACGTCGACATGCACACCGCCGACTACCCGGACGGGGCGGTCCGCGGTCAGCTCCCGGCCGAGGAGAGCGGCTCCGAGGAAGGCTCCGGCGGTGGTGGTGAAGGCTCCGGCGGTGAGGGATCCGGTGGTGAAGGCTCCGGCGGTGAAGAGGGCAGTGGGTCCGAGGAGGGCGGTGGATCCGGTGACGGTAGCGGCTCCGAGGGCGATACCGGCACCGAAGGTGGAGAGACCGGCACCGAAGGCGGTGAAGAGGGCGGTGGATCCGGTGACGGTAGCGGCTCCGAGGGTGACACCGGCACCGAAGGTGGAGACACCGGCACCGAAGGCGGGGAAGGCTCCGGTGGCGGCAGCGGCACCGAAGACGGTGGCGGAAGCACCGAGTGACCGATCCGCGCCAAGACGGCCCGACCTTCGGCCGTGAGGCGACGTGGCGGGGCCCCGACCGATCGGGTCCCCGCCACGGCCCCGACCGGTCACGGATGAACGCCGTCATGCCCCGCGGCGCGGCTCGCAGCCTCGGCGGCCGCCTGATCCCCTAAGAGGACGCACCCTTCTCGACGGCGAGGCGACGTGCCCGACGCCCTCCGTACACGCAGTGCCGCATCAACTGGTCCAGGGGGCCCGGGCGGTCGCGTGATTCCAGGAAGGCGGCCACCAGCAGGCTCACCGACCACGCCAGCGCGGCCACCACGAGAGCCCCCGCGGCGCCCACCGCGTCGCCCAATCCCACCAACTGGGTGTGCAGGGCCACGGCGACCAGGACCGAGTTCAGGAGATAGAAGGTGAGCGAACGCTTGCCCATGGCGGCGACGGACATTGTCAGTGGGCCTTGGGTTCGGTCCAGCCTGATGCTCCACAAGGCGAACAGGGCCGCGTAACCGGCGCCGCCCAGTACCCCGGTGAGCACCTGGAGGGCCATGTACAACCCCTCGGTGATCACGTCCGGGGAGAGCACGCCCACGGCGGTCAGGGCGGAGGGCACCGCACTGAGCACCGACACGCCGATACCGATCACCGCGATCTTGGTGAGCAGCCCCTTGTGCGCGGCCGGGTCGTCCAACAGCCCGGCGCGGCTCGCCCGGTAGCCCAGGACCACCAAGAGCAGCAGCGGGTACGCGAAGGCGATGAACACCGGGCCGAAGGGCAGCCCCACCACGCGGCCGATCCAGTCCTCGACGGTCAGGTATCCGGGCAGCGCGAACCCCTCCGGTCCCTGCGTCGCGCTGCCCACGCTCATCCCGACCATCGCGACCGGCACGGTGATCGCGTAGAACACGGCGAACACCACCGCAGCCCGCACGATCGCCTTGTCGGAACGCAGCAGCAGCCAACCGGTGACCAGCGCCGCCAGACCGTAGGACGTGAGGATCTCGCCGGGGAAGACGAGGAAGGCGTGCACGGCGCCGAACAACAGCAGGAAGAAGCCCCGTCGTCGCAGCAGCCTGCGGACCTCCTGGTCGGAGGTGCCCTTGGCACGCTGCCGGGAGACCATCCAGGCCATCCCGTAGCCGAACAGGATGGCGAACATCGGGAAGGAACGGTTGTCCAGGAACAGCGTGGTGAACAGGGCGGCGATCCGGTCCTGGACGGGTTCGCCGGACACGTCCACACCGAATCCGACCCCGGAGTACACACCGGCGTAGGCCATGGCGATGAGCAGCAGCATGACGCCGCGCGCCAGGTCGGGGGCGAGTTTGCGCGCCGCCCTCGGCGGAATCACGGAACCGGTGGAACCGTCCGTCGGTGCCGACATGTCGACATGTCCTCTCTCGGTCGATCTCGATCGATGTGTTCCCGGGCCGGGTGCTGCCGGCGGACCTCAGTCTCCATCCGGGGAGGGGGCCGGCGCATCGGTCGGCAGGCCGGCCGACCGGCCGGATCGGGGCCGCCACGGTAGGTCGGTCGGCCACGATCGGATCCGACCGACGGGAGGGCCTCGGAGTGGGGAGCCGTCGAAAGCGGGTAGGTCGTGTGGGCGGGGCGCCCCGTCAGGCCCACGGCGCGGTGCCCCGCCAGAACCTCGACGATCCGGGAGGCGGCATGAGCCGGTTCTTCATGAACGAGCGCGAGACCCTCGTCGAACAGGCGTTGGAGGGGCTCGTCGAAGCCCACGGCGGCCTGGTCGACGTGCACACCGATCCACTGTTCGTCACCCGGCGCGTGCCCGCCACGGGCAAGGTCGCGCTGGTGTCGGGCGGTGGTTCCGGGCACGAACCCCTGCACACCGGCTTCGTCGGCCAGGGCATGCTCGACGCGGCCGTGCCGGGGGACGTCTTCGCCAGTCCCACGGCCCTTCAGGTGCGCGCGGCGATCCAGGCCGCCGACACCGGTGAGGGAACGGTCATGGTGATCAAGAACTACACCGGCGACGTCTTGAACTTCTCCATCGCCGCCGAACTCCTCTCCGAGACGCACCGGGTCGAACAGGTGCTGGTCGATGACGACCTGGCCACGCAGAAGGAGGACGAGGGAGGACCCGGCCGGCGCGGAACCGCCGCCGTGGTCGCGGTCGAGAAGATCTGCGGAGCGGCGGCCGAGGCGGGTGCCCCCGTCGTCGAGGTGCGGGAACTGGGCCGGCAGGTGGTGGCGCGGTCGGCGACGCTCGGTGTCTCGTTCGAGGCGTGCACCAACCCGATGACCGGACGGCGCTCCTTCGACCTGGAGCCCGAAGAGATGGAGTTCGGCGTGGGCATCCACGGTGAACGCGGCATCGAGACCAGACCGACCACCGGTGCCGCGGAACTCGTGGAGAGCCTGGTGACGCCCCTGGTGGAGTCGGTGGGGCTGCGCCGTGGCGACTCGGTCCTGGCGATCGTCAACGGACTGGGCGCCACCCACGGACTCGAACTCGGAGTGGCGGCCCGCGAGACCCGACGGGTCCTGGACGGGCGGGGGATCGGTGTCGCCCGCTCCCTGGTCGGCCCGTACGTGACGTCGTTGGACATGAAGGGGTTGTCGATCACGCTCACGGCTTTGAGCGACGACCTGGTGAAGTTCTGGGACGCGCCGGTGCGTACCCCGGCGCTGGTGTGGTGACGGGAGTGGTGGACATGACGGGTGACGGGAACGCGGCCGACCTGACCGGCGCGGAGACCAGGACGTGGCTGCTCGCGTTCGCCGAACGGGTGATCGCCGACGCCGACGAGCTCACCGAACTCGATCGGAAGGCCGGTGACGGCGACTTCGGATGGAACATCTCCTCCGCGCTCAAGCGGGGCCGGGAGGGGTTGGCGGGGATCGAGGGCGACCACCCGGCCCAGGTGTTCCAGACCGTGTCCGACGCCTTCCTCGCCTCCGGTGGAACCAGTGGTCCGCTGTTCGGGCTGTGGTTCGGTCGGCTCGGTTCGGGACCCTCCGCGCCCTGGGACGTGCCGGAGTTGGGCGCGGCCTTCGGCAGGGCCACCGGGGCGGTGCGCAGGCTCGGCAAGGCCGAAGTGGGGCACAAGACCATGGTGGACGCGATGGCGCCGGCGACCGACGCGCTCACCGAGACCTCCACGGTCGGCTGGCGGGAGGCGGTGTCGGACGCGGCGCGAGCCGCCCGCGCGGGCGCGGACTCCACCGGTGGGATGATCGCGCGCCGAGGACGAGCCAGCTACCTGGGCGAACGCGCGCAGGACGTGCTCGACCCGGGCGCGGTGGCCGTGGCGTGGTTCTTCGAGTGCGCCGAGGGGGCCTGAGGAGAGGGTGTGCCCCGGGGCCGATAACCTCCCGTTCCGCGGACCGAGAACACTGAGAACGCGGATCGAGCACGCGGAACGGGAGCGAGGGACGGGCATGAGCGAGACCAGGGCCGATGCCGGCGACCACAGGGGCGACCACAAGGTCATCGTGATCACCGGGGCCGGAGCGGGGATCGGCCGCGTCACCGCGCGATGCCTCCTCGACGAAGGTCATTCGGTGGTCCTGGCGGGCCGTCGTGCCACCACCTTGGCGGAGACCGCCGAGGGCCGTCCCGGGGCGATCGTCGTGGAGACCGACGTGACCTCGCCCGACTCGGTGCGGTCGTTGTTCCGGGCGGTGCGCGAACGACACGGTCGCGTGGACGTGCTGTTCAACAACGCCGGTGTGTTCGGGCCCGCGGCGTCGGTGGACGAGGTCACCGACGAGGACTGGCGGGAGGTCCTGGACACCAACGTCACGGGGGCGCTGTACTGCGCCCGAGAGGCCGCGTTGCTCATGCGCGATCAAGTACCCCGGGGCGGCCGGATCATCAACAACGGGTCCATCTCGGCGCGGGTGCCCCGGCCGTCGAGCGTGGCGTACACCGTGAGCAAGCACGCCATCAGCGGACTCACCGCCTCCATGAACCTGGACCTGCGTGGTCACGGCATCGCGTGCACCCAGCTCGACATCGGCAACGCCGCCACCGCGATGACGGCGGGGTTCGGTGCCAACGCCCGCCAGGCCGACGGTTCGGTGCGCCCCGAACCCACCATCGACGCCGCGCACGTCGCCGACACCATCGCGCACATCGTGTCCCTGCCGTTGGACGTCAACGTGCCCACCCTGACGGTGATGGCCCGGGAGATGCCCTTCGCGGGCCGCGGCTGACCTCGGTACGTCGACGAGAATCCACGCGCCCCACCGTTTCCGGACCTCCCGAAATCATGGGTGGGGGCGTTACCCGTTGTGCTAACGTCGCTTCCTCTAGGCGACCCGGACCTGGCCCCCTGGCCCAGGGACGTGCCGATTGCACGTTCTTCAGCCGTCAAGGGGAGTCGCGCCCGTGCGTGTCCACTTCGCGGTGTACGCCCGAGGGCTACGCCGCCATTCGACCTACCGTGCCGCGCTCGTCGCCGGCTTCATCACCAACTCGGTCTTCGGCGCCATCAACGCGATGGTCCTGCTCGCGGTGTTCTCCGCGCGCCCACAGATCAATGGGTACGACGCCTCCGACGCCGTCACCCAGGTGTTCGTCGGGCAGATGCTCATCACGGTCACCATGATCGTCCACACCGGTCCCTCACTCGACCTCGCCGAGCGCATCCGCACGGGTGAGGTCGCCAACGACCTGCTCCGCCCGATCTCCCTCCAGGGGTGGTGCCTGTCAGAGGACCTGGGCCGATCCACCTGCGGTTTCCTCTTCCGCGGGGTGCCGACCTTCCTGGTCGGCGTGGTCCTGTTCGACACGGTGCTGCCCTACGAGATCACGGGCGCGCTCGCGTTCCTGACCTCGGTGGTCCTCGCCGCACTGGTCGGCTTCGCCCTGCGCTACCTGTACTCGCTCTGCGGGTTCTGGATGTTGGACAGCCGTGGAGTGTGGGCGGTCGCCGGGCTGGTCGGGCCGATCCTCGCGGGGATGATCCTGCCGCTGCCCCTGTTCCCACCGGCGATCGGAGACGTTCTACGGCTGCTGCCGTGGGCGTCGATGGTGCAGATCCCCGCCGAGATCCTGCTCGGCAAGGAGTCACTGCCCGGGGGTGGAATTCTGAGCGGTCTGGCCCTCCAGGCGCTGTGGGCGGCGGTGCTGCTCGGTCTGGGGGCCTGGATCACCGCCACGGCCACGCGCAGGGTGGTGATCCAGGGTGGCTGACACCAAGGGCCGCGCCGGAATCCCCGGGGACGGGTGGTCCGAGCCCGGAGGTGGGCGGACCGGTCGGGTCCGGTACACCGCCACGACACTCCTACGGCCGTTCGCCGACTACCGGCGGCTGGCCTGGCTGTGGGTTCGGGCCTTCGCGCAGTATCCGCTCTCCCTCGTGCTCATGTCCTTGGCCGTCACGGTCAGCGTCCTCACCCAGGTCGGCGCCGTGGTGATCCTGTTCGGCCACGCCGGCACCCTAGCCGGATTCAGCGTGATGGAGGGGTTGTTGGTGTTCGGGCTGGCTTCGAGCGCCTTCGGGACCGCGGACATGTTCGCGGGTTCGGTGGAACGCCTGGGAACCCACATCCGATCGGGGACCCTGGACACCATGCTCATCCGGCCGGTGTCCCCACTGGTCCAGGTGGCCGCGGACGAGTTCTCACCGCGACGGTTGGGCAAGGTCGTCCCGGCCCTGGCGATCCTGGGGGTCGCCCTGTCCGAGGTCGACGTCGAGTGGTCCGTGGCCAAGGTGGGACTGCTGGTCCTGATGGTGCTCTCCGGCACGCTGATCTGCGCCGCGATCTGGGTGATCACCGGATGCCTGCAGTTCTTCATCGCCGGTGCGCGTGAGGCCGCCAACTCACTCACCTACGGAGGGCAGGCCCTCACCGAATACCCGATCGCGATCTACGGGCAGGAGATCGTCCGCTCGGTCACCTACGTGGTGCCGCTGGCCTTCATCAGTTGGCAGCCGGCACTGCTCGTCCTCGACCGCCCCGACCCCCTCGGAATGCCCGAGCAGCTGCGTTACCTCGGGCCGGTCGTCGCGGTCCTCCTCTGTGTCTGCGCCGCCCTCACCTGGCGGTTCGGGCTGCGTCACTACCGATCCACCGGGAGCTGAGAGATGACCCCGAACGAGACCCTCCACCGTGAGGCACCCGGAGAACCGATCATCGAGGTGGTCGGTCTGGGACGTGACTTCGTCCTGTCCGAAGGCCCGTTCCTGCGCCGGACCCGCCGCCGGGTCAGCGCGGTCGGCGACGTCACCTTCACGGTCCGGGCCGGGGAGATCGTCGGATACCTCGGTCCCAACGGCGCCGGGAAGTCCAGCACCATGAAGATGCTCACCGGCATCCTCACCCCCACCTCGGGGACCGTTCGGGTGGCGGGCCTGGAACCGGCCCGCCGACGCACCCGGTTGGCCGCGGAGATCGGGGTGGTGTTCGGACAGCGCACCACCCTGTGGTGGGACCTTCCCCTGCGCGACAGCCTGTCCCTGACCCGGCACCTGTACCGGGTACCGGAACGCGAGCACGCGGAACGACTGGCGGAGCTCACCGAACTCCTCGAACTCGGCCCCTTCCTGGACACGCCGGTCCGACAACTCAGCCTGGGCCAGCGCATGAGGGGCGACCTCACCGCCGCCCTCCTGCACGCTCCACGGCTGCTGGTCCTGGACGAACCGACCATCGGGCTGGACGTGGTGAGCAAGTCGACCATCCGCGAGTTCCTGCTGCGGACCAACGCCGAGCGGGGCACCACCATCCTCATCACCACGCACGACCTGGGTGACGTGGAGCGTCTGTGCGACCGGGTGATGGTGATCGACCACGGTCGGTTGGCCTTCGACGGCGGCCTTCCCGAACTGCGCGCGACCGTGCCGGTACCGCGGGTCCTGGTGGTCGACCTGGCGGCTCCGGCGCCGAGGATCGAGGTTCCCGGGGCCCATACCGTACGGGTAGAGGGGCCCAGGCAGTGGTTGGAGCTGCGGGACAACCCCGCCAGGGTGATCGCCGAGGTGGCCGGGGAGCACGAGGTGGTCGACCTGACCCTGCGCGAACCCGACATCGAGACGGTGGTGTCGTCGCTCTATCGAGGGACGGTACCGGTGGAGCGGGCGGACGGAGCCTGAAGCGTGTGGACGCGATGTGACGTGGCGTTCGGACGCGGTGGGGGAGTGGGCACCACGCGTGGTGGTGGTATCACCACCATGGAATCCGAGGACGGTACCCGAAAGACTCGGTCGTATGGACAGAACCCTTCCGAGCCCGGTGCGTTGGTCCACGTTCCTGTGGGCGTCGGCGATCGCGGCGGGCATCATCGAGACCTCCCTCGCGGTGGCGCCCGGGCTGGCGGAGGGCGCCGCGGTGCCGTGGCTCGCCCTGTCGGTCCGCGGGCTGCTCTACACCTTCTCCGCCCTGTTGGTCGTCTGGTTCGCCAGGGGACACCACTGGTCCAGGGTGACGCTCGTGGTGTTGATGACCGGTGTGGGTCTGGCGAGCGTGCTGGCGTCCATGGGGCTGGGGGTGCTGTCCGGCCTGGGTGTGTTCGCCGGCCTCGGTTATGAGGGCCCGGGTGCCGCGTTGGCGCTCCGGGTCGTCCACACCGTCGTGTACGTGGCGGCGGTCGTGGTGGCCACCGTGATGGCGTTCCTCCCGGCTTCGGGCCGCTACTTCGCCGCCACCGGTGTCGAAGACGATCCCCTCCACTCGGAGAACGTCGGACGATCGGACGTTGAGGGCACCGTCATCGACCGCGCCCTGCTCGCCGGCGGCTGATCGGCCGAGCCACAGAGCCACAGAGCCACAGAGTCACCGAGCCACCGACCGGTTCGGCCTTCGGGCCACGGACCGGTCGTCCACAGGGTGAGAGTCGGCCTGTCCTCGCCCGATGTGTTCGGCCTACCGCGGACGTATGGGGAGCTTCGCTCTTCGCGCGCCTCGGCGTGCCCTCCCACCACCTTCACCACCTCTCAGCCGTCCGGTTGCCGCGCTTCGCCCCATACCGGGAAAATGGTGCACATGACGCTGCTCTCCTACGGCATGTGGCTCGGGGTCACGTTCGGTGTGCTCTCCTGTGTCGCGTACACGGTCGCCGCCGTGGCCCAACGCAGGCTCGCGGTCCGGCTCTCCGCGCCGCTCACAGGAGGACGGCAGTTCGGTCTGTTGCTGCGGCACCCGCTCTGGTGGGTGTCACTGGTCTTCAACGGAGGTCGTGCCGGGTTCCAGGTGGCGGCGGTCGGTTTCGCCCCGCTCACCGTGGTGCAACCCCTCGGCGTGCTCGTCCTGGTCTTCGGTATCCCCTGGTCGGCCCGGCTGGAGCACCGGCGGGTGAGCTCGGCGGAATGGCGTGGGGCCGCCTTCACGATGGTGGCCCTGGGCGTCCTGCTCGCGGTCACCGTCACCGGGGACGTGGGCGGGGTGATGTCGGAATCGGACTCCGTACTCGTCGGGGCGGGCACGGTCCTGCTGATCTCCGCCGTCGCCTGGTTGGCGGGCAGGATTCCTTCGATGGCCTGGCGAAGCTATCTGCTGGCCGGGGCCGCCGGGGTCGCGTTCGGGGTCTCCTCGGCCGCGGTGAAGACCGCCGTGTGGGCCTTCGGAGACTTCGGGGTCACCGCGTTCGTCCACCCCGCGACCCTGGCCACCCCGGTGATCGCGGTCTTCGGGCTCTTCCTGGCCCAAGCCGCCTACCAGGGTATGGATCTGGGCGCGCCGCTCGGCATCACCACGCTCGCCAATCCGGTGGCGGCGGCGGTCGTGGGTGTGGCGTTCATGGGGGAGACCTACGCCGGCGGCGTTCCCGGCGCGGTGACCGCCGTGGTCTGCGCTCTGGTCGCCGCACACGGGATCCGGTTGCTCACCGTCCGCTCCGATGGTTCGTCCGGCCCCCTTTCCGAGACCTGCGAACCCGGATCTGCGAAGTCGGAGCCTTGGTCCGGTCTCGACCGCCGCCCCTGACCGGGCCTCACCCCGATAGGCCCTCGAAGTAGCCCCTCGCACCCCTGCGGAGAGCTGGGCCCACCTCCTCCCTCTCCGTTTCGACGGTGGCCTCGAACGCGTTTTCGTTGCGTTGTTTCGTCACTATCGTGATACGTCGAGCACATTGCGTAGGCGCTGTTTCGTCGCCCCTGGCATGCATGGAGCGTTTCAGGTGGCGGTGACGAAACGAACGGATCAGAGTTTCATTCGTGCCGCACGAGCCGCCTGAAGCCATGCTCCCGCGTTGGTGACGCCCCTCATGGGCCGGCCCGTCACCGCTCCGGCCGACCACGTGCCCGACAGCCGACGGCACCATCGACCCGCCGGAGCGGACCATCCTGTTGGTGGCGCCCGAGGCGCACCGACCGGCCCACGCGAGCCGAACCCGCCCGAGCCCGTGGGCACCCTCCTTCGGCCCGCGACCGCGCGAACAGGCAGTCGGAACGGGCACGGCGCCGCGCCCCCCACCGCGGCGCGCGAGGTGGATCCCGGACGATCCGAACCGGGCATCCTCGATGGACCGGCACCCGAGGGCGTCTCCACCGAGGTGGTCGTGGTCGACGTCCTCTCGACCGCCATCGAACCGACCGGCGACGGCTTCCAGGGGGACACCGCCCCCTGGCCGCCCTCTCCCCGCTCCGAGATGGGCCTTCCCGGCGACCGTCCATGTCGGATCGTCGATCTCCGGTGGTCACATGTCCGGATCCCCTGGGTTCCGTACGCATCGCCGTTCCTCCTGGGGGCCGCTCGTCGCAGGGATCGACCGGCGCCCGAACAGAGCCGTCGCGCGATCGGGACGCTCGTCGGAACGCCGAGCCGGCCTCTCGCTCGGGTCACCCGGGGTGGTCTTCTCGTGGGTCGGGCACAGGGTCTCGCCGGTGACGTTCGCGCACCTGGAGACCCCTTGGCGGCTCTGACCCTCGGACGCGGCGAGCCGTCGTGCCTTCGCGCCCCCGACCTCGATGGGCGGGTGCGCGTCGACACGAACCGGCCGGGTGGGACTCTTTCCGGCCCGCCTTTGGCGGCCCCACCGGTGGACGTCCCCCGAGGCGACCTCATGATCCGGACCTCGGCGCGATTCCCTCGTGCGGGCACCCCCGCGGTGCCGTTCGTGGTGCGGACCCCGGCGGAACGGCGGCTCGAACCTTCGTGGGCCGTGACCAGTGCGGCCGTGGCGTCGCGGTACGCGTCCGGTCTCGCGCTGAACGCGGTGACGCCGGGTGGGCAGAGGGTCGTCGCGAGGTACCTGTCCACCTCCAAGGAGGTCGCCGGGTACGTGTTCGGGCTCGGCGGCATGGCCAATCTCCCTTGTGGTGATCGCATCGACGCACCCCGGCCGTATCGAGACCGGAACGGTCGCGTCGGTGGTCACCCGGCTCGATTACCTGAGGACCGTTTTCCGCACCGTTCTTCGCTGTTCCCGTCGTTCCTCGAATCGGTGTCGACGGCGGTTCCGAACATCGGTCCTGGTCGCTCTGCTGGAACCTCCTCCGGGGTGTCGGGTGTTCACGCGTCGATCGGTCCAAGGCATGACCTGGAGCTTCAGGTCGGGGGACCGGGATCGGCGCCGGTCCGGGTGGTCGCACCCCGACCCCCGTCACCGTCTTCGAAGGCTCGGGACGACCCGGCTCCGATCGACCCGGTTCCGTCCTCGGCCCGGCAGCGCGCTACCGGTGTGCGGTCCACCGGCGGTAGCGGTATCGGGGTCGAGGCGGTGAGGGACCGATGGTCGGGTCGAGGTGGGCAACGGTGACCTCCCGCCGAGCGGGGACGGGGGAGGGACCGGATGGTCTTCCGGTGCCCCCACCTTCCACTGAACACGACCGGGGATCGACTGCCAAGCCCCGATCTCCGGCCTGTGGACAACCCTTCCGAACCCGGAAGGGTGTCCGGTTCAGTACAGGTCGAGATGCGGTTCCGGAGCCGGATCGGGAACCGGGACCTTCCAGGTCAGCACGGTTCCGGAGACCTCACCGCGCCTGGCCTCGAACTCCCCGCCCAGGGCCAGGGCCCGCTCCTTCATGTTGCGCAGCCCGCTGCGGCGACCCGTCTCCGGCAACCCGATCCCGTTGTCCGTCACGCTCAACGCCAGGGTGGTCGAACGGCCGGTGACCGCCCTCTCCTCCACGACCACGGACACGTGTACCTCCGAGGCCTGGGCGTGTCGGGCCACGTTGGTCAACCCTTCCCCGAGCACCGCCAGGAGTTGCTCGCCCACGTCCTCGGGGACCGACGCGTCGATCGGCCCGTCCAGACCCACCCCCGGATGACAACCGAGACTGTGCGCGGTGTTCTCCGCCAGTCGCAGGATCCGACCGCGCAACGACGTGTCCTGCCGACTCGGTGGGTTCTGCAGGTCGAAGATGGTGGAGCGGATCTCCCTGATGGTGCCGTCCAGCTCGTCGATGGTGAGCTGGACCCGTTCCTCGGCCTCGGCGGAATCGATCAGCCGGACCGTGCTCATCAGGGTCATCGCCGAGGCGAACAATCGCTGGATCACCACGTCGTGCAGGTCCTTGGCGATCCGGTCGCGCTCCTCCAACACCACGATCCGCTCGGTGTCGCGGCGGGCGTCCGCCAACTCCAGGGCGACCCCCGCCTGCGCGGAGAACGAATGCAACATCCGGCGGATGTTGGCGTCGAACGGAGCCCGTTCGAGGAGCTTGCCGAGCAACAACACGCCTCGGGTGTTCCCCGGGGTGCCCAACGGCACCAACAACCCGGGACCGTACCCGCGGTGCGTCAGCATCGGGCATTTGGCCTGCCGTAGATCGGGAATGGTGACGGCCTCCCCGGACTCGTACACCCACCCACAGACGGAGTCGTGGATCTCGACCGGCGTCCCCAGGATCTCCTGGGCGACCGGACCATCCGCGAACTCCGCGAAGAGGTGATCGCGCGCGTGCGGGTCGGGCAGCATCACCACCGCCGTGTCCGCCCCGCTGATCTCCCTGGCCTGGGCCGCCATGTAGGTCAGCACCTGGTTGGTGTCCGCGCCCGAGAGCAATCGCGTGGTGATCTCGCTGGAGGCGCCCAGCCAGCGTTCGCGCAGCCGGGTCTCCTCGTACAGGCGGGCGTTCTCGATGGCGACGCCGGCGGCGGTGGCCAGCGCGGTGACTATCGCCTCGTCCTCCTCGTCGAACTCCTCGCCGTTCTCCTTCTCCGTCAGGTAGAGGTTGCCGAACACCTCGTCGCGGACCTGGATCGGCACCCCGAGGAAACTCGACATGCCGGGGTGCCCCTCGGGGAACCCGCCGAACTCCGGGTGGTCGCGCAGATCGGACAGGCGCAGCGCGGCGCGGTCGTACAGGGGCGCGCTCAGCACGCCCCTGCCATGAGGGAAGCGACTGATCCGTTCGACGTGCTCCCGGCTCAGCCCCACGGGAATGAACTCGGTGAAGTTGCCGTCCTCGCCGATCACTCCGAGTCCGGCGTACCTGGCCTTCGTCAGCTGTGCGGCGGCCTCTGTCAGCCTGCGCAGCACGGTGGCCAGGTCCAGATCACCACCGATGGTCAGCACCGCCTGGAGCAGGGAATGCACTCGTCCCTGGGCGGATGGTCCTGTTCGTGCCCCGGAACGCATCTCCGCGAGGAGTTCGCCCAGGGGCTTGGGGGACAACCGGTGGCTCTGGGGGATCTCGGTCATGTGTGGTTCAACCTCCGCAGAGCCGTTGAGGGGTTGAGGGCTAATACTCGAATTGTCGTTGGTTTTTTCCCGTTTTGCCACATCTGGCTGCTCTGAAGCCTGTCTGTGGGGCGGATAAATTACTTCGAAAACGCGGACGACGGTTGGGTAATTCATGCTAACGTCGCGGTCAGTCAGCGCGGCAAGCCCTCTCTGACCTGGAGTCGAGCATCTGGAACACGATGTTTCCGGTGCCATTCACATGAACCCCACAGGCTGTCGGGACCCGGGCATCGCCTCTGGGAGGACCCACGGTACGGCGGAAGGAAACCTCGGTGTCTGGATACCACGGTACGGTCGGCGCCACCGGCGTCGGTCCCGCCGTGTGGCCGGAACCACTCCGCAGGGTCCTGCTGCTCGCGGGGTTGGTCACCGCGATCCTGTTCACCGTATGGCTCTCCTCCGCTCCGGCACACGCCGAGGAACTCTCCCTCTCCGAACCCGCGCTGCCCTCGACGGGCGCCGTCGTGGAACGGGCGGAGGGACTCGGCCCGGTCGGTGACACCGTCGCCGAGGTAGGGGGCCACGCGACCCGAGCGGTCGGCGGTGCCTCGGAGGCCGCACAAGCGCTCCAGGCCAAGACCCCGGATCCGGTTCCGCACGTTCACGAGGCCGTGCGTTCGGCCTCGCTGCCCGAACCGGGTGGGCTTCCCGAGACGCTCGCCCCGGTCACCGGTCAGGTCGACCACCCCGAGTCCCAGGACACGGACGGCCCCGATGAGACCGGCGTGACCACCGAGACGGGGCAGAACCCCGAAGAGCCCGAGGTCGAAGAGACCATGGCGCGCCTCGATGCCCCGCCTCCTCACGAACGGGCCGTCCCCGACCCGGTCCAGGCGACCGATGTGGCGGACTCCGACGACGAGAGTGATGTCCTGGGTCCGGACGTCCTCGACGCCTCCTCCGCCGGCGGTGCCGCGCCCGCCACGGCGCCCACCGCCACCGGCGGCACCGCGACCGCGCACGCCGTCGCCGGCTACCTCGCCACCGCGGCCGCTCCGGCACCCGCCCCCGGCCTGTTCGAGGCCGCCCGACACGTCCTGCGTTCGGCGCCCGTCGAACCCACGGACGAGTCCACCTTCTCCCCGGACTAACGGACCCCCACAGGTCCACCGCGCCGCCACGCCCCGAGCGTTTCCACACGCTCCTCATTCCTTCGGCGTCCCACCGCGCGCGATCGGCCTTCTCCCGGCACACCCTTCCCAGCCACGCGTCTGGGGGCTGACGTGAGCCCCGCACCTCCTGCGAGGTTCACGTCAGCCGGTGGTCCGCCAGACCGACCGACTGAATCCGGCAAGAACCGACCCCGCCCCTTCCATGGGCGCGATGGTTCGACCGCCGGAACAAGCCTTCCGGCCCCGATCCCCCGGCCAGGGAGACGGGCCACCGTGACGGGGCGTGACATCGCCCCGCCGCACCCGAATGAACCGACACGAGAACCACTCTGGAAGGACACACATGTTCCACACCGCCCGCTCCTCCGCCCATGCCATGCTGTTGGCGGCCGGCACCGCCGGATTCGTCGCCCTCGGCGCCGGGATCGCGGGGGCCGACACGCTCGGCGGTGTCACGGACGGCCTCCCCCTGGGAGACCTGGGAAACCAGGTCCCCACCGCCCTGACCGAAGGCGTCGGTACCCCCGTCGGTGACCTGGTCCAGGTCCAGCCCGGCGAGATCTCCGCCCAGCCCGATGTCCAGCACCAGTCCGGGACCCCCACCGACACCGTCGGACACGTCGTCGGTGACGGTGTCTCCGCCGAAACCCCGATCGAGACCGGCGAGGAGAACGCCGCCGAACTCGGCCCGCTCGGTCTGGACGGAGCCACCGAGACCCTGCCGCTGACCGACGCGGCCGGGGCCTCCCCGGTCGGCGGTGCCGTCGACCCCCTCTCCGGGCTGTTGGGGGGTACGGGGCTGCTCGACGCCCTCCCCCTGAGCGGTGGCGGACAGACCCTCCCGCTGAACCACTCCGAGTCGCCCCTCGACCTGGGGCACCACGCCTCCGTCGTCGAGGACACCGCGGGTGAGTTGGGGAGCCGGGTCAAGACCGGGGTGCAGGAGACCGACGCGCACCTGGTCGGCCTCGACGAGGTCGACCTCGACCGGGTCGGTGGGAGCGTCCCCATGAGCGACCCCGTCGGGCTCGACGCGGGTGAGAACGCCGACCTGACCGGCGGAGTCACCACCCTGTTGCCCGCGGACGTCGCCGAGACCCTCCCGATGAGCGGATCCGAGGACCTGGCCGCCACCGATGTGGTCGACGGCGTGGACGCAGGGGCGCTGAACCAGGCCACCGAGCCCGTCACCGACACCGCCGCCGAACTCGAACTGCCGCTCCCCGTGGGCGACTCGGCCGGGACCCTGCCGCAGAGCGGTGCCACGGACCTGGTGGGCGATCTGCTGCCGCAGACCCCCGGCGGCGACCTCGTCGACGTCCAGGGTCTGCCTCAGTTGGGAGAGCCCCAGGTCGGCACCGACCAGTTGCCCGTCTCCACCGACGAACTGCCCGTGGCCGAGGGTTCCGCCGCGGACCTGGGGTTGGGCCTGAGCTGATTCCGAACGTGCGCCCACCCACAGCGGTGGGCGCACCACCTTGGGCGATACGCGTGACCGCCTCCGTCGATCGGCCATCGGGTTGAACTGTGAGGGTTCCCCGGAATCCGCCGGTGGGCACGGGTCGGCTCTCGCCGCCCGAGGTGCGCGGTGTGCCCCGGCCCAGGAGGCCGGGGGCGCGCCGAGTCCTCACCCGGACCGCCCGCTCCGGTCCGGGGAGGGAGGACGACACAGGGGTTCCGAGAGCGTTCGGGGCGTCGGGGCGGACCCCGGCGCCCCGTTCTCCCGCCGCGCATCGGGTGCCGCACATAGGGCGCGGTCGGCTCCGGCCATGGGGCGTTCCGATCCGGTGCCCTTCCCCTAACCCGTGGTCCTCCCCGAACCCGTGGTCCTCCCTGAACCCGCGGTCCTTCCCGGACCCGACCGGCCCCCTCGACCCCACCGAACCCGTGAACGCCGAAGGGCCCCGCCGTTCACGGCGGAGCCCTCCACGTCGAGGTCGATTCGTGTGACCGCTACCAGTCGTCCTCGCCGGTACCGAACCCGAGCCCGTCCTCACACGGGTTGGACGTGGCGTCACGGCCCTCGCCCGGACGGGCGGACGGCGATCCCGTCGCGTCCTCCTCGCCCACACCCTCTTCCTCCAGCGCCTCGCCGTTCTCCACGACCGACCGGTCCACCGGGGTCGGAGAGGACGTCGGCGGCTCCTGCGGGACCGAAGCGTCATCGGCGGCGAGCAGTTCCGGCAGAGGACGGTCCTCGCGCACGGCCCGGAACAGTTCCTCGGCGTCCTCCTGGTTCCACATGACCCGGTTGGGGTCGTACGGAGCCTGATACCAGGGCACGGTGTGGAACTCGATGTCGGACAAGTCCACGTCGGCCATGGTGACCGCGATGGACAACATGCGATCGAGCGAGAGCTCACGGTCGGTGGCGCTGTGTTGGGCCACCGCCTGCAGGACCCCGTTGAGCTTGCGCGGGCTGGCCAGCACGTCGCTGCTGGTCACCTGGTCGGCGAGCGCCGCCATGAACATCTGCTGTCGGTCGATGCGGCCGATGTCCCCACCGTCGCCGATGTCGTAGCGGGCCCGGACGAAGGACAGGGCCTCCTCCCCGCGGAGGGTCTGCTGACCGGCTTCGATGTCGAGCTTGGACCGCTCGTCCCGCATGGGCTCGGGGATGCACATGTCCACCCCACCGATGGCGTCCACCACGTCTCGGAAGCTCGCGAAGCTCAGGTGGACGAAGTGGTCGACCCGAATGTCGGTGAGCGACTCGATGGTCCGCACGACACAGGGCGGGCCACCGTGGTACATCGCGGCGTTGATCATGCCGAAGTAGCCGTAGGTGCCCTCGGTCTTGGCGTAGGCGTCGCATTCGGGAAGCTGCACCAGGGAGTCGCGCGGGAAACTGATCACCGACACGCGTTTGTCCGGCGAGATGTGCGCGAGCATCAGGGAATCGGAGCGTTCGCCCTCGAACTCCTCCGTGTAGGCGGGACTGTCCTCCTCGTATCCATCGGATCCGATGAAGAGGATGTTGACCGCGTCGCTGATCTTGTCCGGTCGGTCCTCCTCGCTGAGTACCGAACCGATGTCGTGCTGCGTCATCTCCGAACGCAGTGAGTGGTAGTAGCCGTAGGCGGTGGCGGCGCCCAGACACAGGAGGATCGCGACCGAGGCCGCGGTCCACAGGACGACGCGGCGCAGACGGCGGTGCCCCTTCTTGCCGGTCGCCACGGTGGCCGTGGCGGTGGCGGCGGACTCATCACCGGCTCCGGTGGCGCCTTGTTCCTCGCCGCCTGCCTCGCCGTCCGTCTCGGGTGCGCTCTCGGGGCTCGCCCCGGTGACGTTCGAGGTGGCCTGGGCGGTCACTTCCTCGGCGCCTTCGGACGGTTCCGTCTCGGAGCTCTCGGCACCCTCGTCATCCGGAGTGGTGTCGTCCTCGGTCCGGTCCCGCGAAGCGTCCTCACCGGACTTCTCCGTGGCCGCCACGGACTCGTCGACGTCGTCGACGACGGGCGCCGGAGCGCTCTCACCATCAGGCGTACTCACACCGTCCGGTGCCGACGCTCCGTCCGTTGCCTCTTCCGGTGCCTCGTTCGGATCCTCGGCGCGAGGCTCCTCGGCCACGGTCTCGGGTCCCCCGGGACCGTCTTGTTCCTCGGAGTCTCTCCGGTCCTCGGACACGGGATCGTTCTCCGGGATCTCGTCTGGTGTCTGGTCCGCGCCGGAATCGGCGGAGTTCTCGTCAGCGGGCATCGTGACAATCTCGGTGAGTTCGGACGGCTGGACGTGCCAACGGACGGACACCGACCCGAGCGGGTCTCGCGTCCGGATCCGAGGAATGGCGGAGGTCGCGCAGGGGATGCGCGCGGGATGTCCGGAATCCGGGCCGAAAAGTCATCGAGGGAAGATGTGGCACCCGTGGAAGAGGGTGCGGCACCGATGGGCAGGGGGCGGCTAAGACACCAGAACCCGCGCGTGGCAGTGATCCTAGGTGAAGTTCTCGCAGAGTGCGCGTTCGGGTTGTCCACGCGCGCGGTTCCTGACCACAATTGCGCCGCACAAGTTCCTTCGTCGGATGGAAGTCCACGGAGGTTTTCCTGCCCGACTTTCTCACGTGTGACCGCAAGAATCACTTCTGACCCGCCGTGGGAACATCGGTTCGGAGCGTCCCGGTGGGCGTGCGCGCAATGATGCGGTTCCGCCTGGAGAACGCTCCCGATCGGGGTGCGTGGAGTCGCGTGTCCCGTGACGAACCGGGGTCAGTCGTCCCAGAACGCGCTTTCCTTCTCAGGGCTCGCCGGTGTGGCGGTGCGTCCGCTGGTCTTGCCGGAGGGCTTGGTGCCACCCTTGGTCGTCTTGGTGGTCGTCTTACGGGCCGGGGTGCTCTTGGCGGGCGCGCTTCCGGTGTGCCGGGGACGCGCGGTGACGGAGCTCTTCTCGATCGGCGCGGCGGGCTTGGGCGTCTCCCCGGAGTGGATGCTCAGGGCCTCTTCCTCCACGCTCAGCATCTTGCGCATCGCGGAGGGGATCTCTGGGAGGCGGTCCGCTCGCAGGTGGGCGCCGAGGACGTCCAGAGCGTGGTCGCACAGGACCCGCTTGGCGGTACCGGAGCCGACGCCACTGAGTTGTTCGACCTCTGGCAGTTCGTGTTCGCGCAGTAGCCGGACGACGGCGGCGAGCCGTTCACGCGTCTTGCGGTCGGTCATCGACATGACGGTGAGCTCGGCGTCGCGCAGGAACTCGGTCTTGTCGCCGTCGCCGTCACGTTCGGCGATGAACGCGCTGGTGAGACTACGGGCGGAGTTGCGGGTGCCGGACCGGAGCTCGGCTCGGCGGATCTGTCTGGCGTGCAGGGCCGTGACGACGGCGCTCGTGACCAGGCTGATGCCGGCACCCAACAAGACGAGCACGGCGGGGTTCTCAAGAATGTCCACGGGAGGCCTTTCCGGACGGGGCCGCACGGGGCAGGGGTTGCGGAGGTGGGGGCGTGCGGGGAGGTGCTCGGGTGCGTGACTATTCGGTAGTTCGGTACATCTTGTCAAGTGTCATGACATGCCGGGCACACGAAAATAGACGCCCCCGCAGATCAGGGAGGCCGGTGGGGATCGGTGTCGAATCGCCCTCGCCCATCACTTACCCGGGAGTTCGTGGTCGAACACGACCGTCCACAGGCTGTGGATAATCGCCCCGCCCTCCAGGTCGTGAGCCCGCCCGTGCTCCCGGCCGGGGCCGTCCATGAGTCGACCCGAGCCGATCCGTGACATCCGGGGACCGGTTCAGGACGGGCCGAAGCGCCGGCGGAGGCCCTGAACCCTCCGCCTAACCCGCGAGCAGCTTGTTCACGGCGTCGGGGGAGAGGACCTCCTCGGTGACCATCGCCGCGCATCCGCGAACCCCGGCGTCGTCCCACAGGGTGCTCGGAACTATCCGCAAACGGCGAGTGGACAGCGCGGTGCACTGTTGGAAGACCACCTCGCGCACCCCCGCGACCAGGTGGTCGTAGGCCCCAGAGAGGTCGCCGCCGAGCACGATCACCTCCGGGTTCAGTAGGTTGACCGCCCCCGCGAGGGCCTCACCCAGCCGTCGCCCCGCGTCGCGTACCAGGGTCACGGCCACCGGATCCCCGTCCTGGGCCAGCGTCACCAGCTCCGGCAGTCCCGCGACCGCCCGCCCTTCCCGCGCCGCGAGGGTCAGCAGGCGTCGGCCACCGATCACCGCCTCCAGGCAGTCGGTGTTGCCGCAGCGGCACGGCAGGCCGCCACCGTCGCGCACGGGGATGTGCCCGAGCTCCCCGGCCGCGCCGAGGGCCCCGCGCAGTAGGTTGCCACCGGAGATCAGCCCCGCGCCGATCCCCGTGGAGACCTTCACGAACATCATGTCGTCGGTGTGGCCGTGGCCGCCCGAGATGTGCTCACCCAGGGCCATCACGTTCACGTCGTTGTCCACCATGACCGGGACCGGGAAGCGTTCGGCCACGAGCGGGGCCAGGGCCACGCCGGCCCACTTGCCCAGGACGGGCCGATCATCCGCCCGACCCGCGTGGAACTCCACGGTTCCGGGCAGGCCGATCCCCACGCCGTGGACGTCGTCGGGGGAGCGTTCGAGGGACGCGATCTGTTCGCTCCATGTGTCCAGTAGCCAGGGCACGGTTGCGTCGGGTCCCTGTTCCATGTCGGGCGAGCCCGGCGTGCGGACCAGCACCCGACCGTCCAGATCGCACACGGCGGCCTGGCTGCGGACCATGCCCAAGGCCCCGGTCAACACCAGGCCGTGGGAGGCGTTGAACTCCAGCAACGTGGGTGGCCGGCCACCACTGGAGGCGGCGCGGGTGCCCTCCGTGACCAGGCCGTTCTCGATCAGCTCGGTGATCCGCAGGGCGACGGACGGGCGCGAGAGGCCGGTCGCTCGGGCGATCTCCGACCTGCTGGTGGCGCTTCCCGTACGGATCATCTCCAGGATGTGGCCGCTGGTCGCGGTGGAGGACAGGCGTCCTGGGGTTCTGGCCATGCCTCATTGAACCATTCACCAGGTCGGTCGCCGTGAAGACCGTGTGCTTATGTAAATTATTGTTCTGAAGTGTGATTGGTTTTTTACCATAGTGGGATTAAGGTCGAAACAGGGTCGTTGGTCCCCCCGGCCACGACGTTCCGGACCCCGCACCGGAAGTCCTCGGACCCGCGCCCCGGCACCCCCCGATCACACCTCTCCTCCCTCCCTCTCGCAGGAGCCGACCGAATGCAGCAGCCCGTGCCCCGCCACCCCACCGACCTGGTGGTCTTCGGCGGAACCGGCGATCTGTCGATGCGCAAACTCCTTCCCTCCCTCTACCTCCTGGACCGTGACGGTCACCTAGACGAGGGGACACGCGTCATCGCCGTCTCCAAGGACGGACTGACCGACGCCGACCTGCGCGACAAGGCGGCCTCCGCGGTACGTGGCCACAACGCCGTCCAGGTGGTCGAACCCGAGGTCCTGCGCCGCTTCCTGGGGCGTCTCCGGCACGTCACGGTGGACGTCGGCGGAGACCCCTCGGGCTGGACGCGTCTGACCGAGGCGCTCACCTCCGGCCGGGACCGGGTCTTCTACCTCGCGGTGCCGCCGATGATCTCCGGCGCCATCTGCCATGGCCTGCGCGACGCCGACCTGGTCACCCCGGAATCCCGAGTGGTCATGGAGAAGCCGCTGGGCCGCGACCTGGTCTCCTCACAGGTCGTCAATGACGAGGTGGGGGCGGTGTTCGACGAGTCCCGCATCTACCGGATCGACCACTACCTGGGGAAGGAGACCGTGCAGAACCTGCTCGTGCTGCGGTTCGCCAACGTCTTCCTCGAACCCCTATGGAACTCTCGCTGGATCGACCACGTGCAGATCACCGTGGCCGAGACCGTCGGCGTCGGCGGCCGTAGGGGCTACTACGACTCCTCCGGTGCCATGCGCGACATGGTCCAGAACCACCTGCTGCAGCTGCTCTGCCTGACCGCGATGGAACCGCCGTCCAGCTACGACCGCGACGCCGTCCGCGACGAGAAGCTCAAGGTCCTGCAGTCCCTCAAACCCGTGGCGGGGGACCAGGTCGCCCGGCACATCGTGCGCGGGCAGTACACCCGCGGCGAGGTCCAGGGAGAAGAGGTCCTCGGCTACCTGGACGAGGCGGGCGGGCCGCCGACCAGTGACACCGAGACCTACGTGGCCCTGCGCGCCGAGGTGGCGAACTGGCGGTGGGCGGGCGTCCCCTTCTACCTGCGCACCGGCAAACGCATGGCGAACGCCGACTCGGAGATCGTGATCCGGTTCCGGGACGTGCCGCACACGATCTTCCCCGGCGCCGGTACGCCCAGCGACGCCGGCTCCCTCGTCATCCGACTCCAGCCGGACGAGGGCATCCACCTGACCATGCTGGCCAAGACACCCGGCGCCGGAGCGCTGAGGTTGCGGCCGGTCCCGCTCGAACTCAGTTTCGCCGACACCTTCGCCACCCGCTCCCCCGAGGCATACGAGCGGCTGCTGATGGATGTGTTGGCCGGGGACTCCACCCTCTTCATGCGCCGCGACGAGGTCGAGGCCGCATGGCGATGGGTGGACCCGATCATCCAGGCCTGGGACGACCTCGGTGTCGCCCCTGAGCCCTACCCCGCCGGAAGCGCCGGCCCCGCGGGCGCCGACCGGCTCATCGGCCGCACCGGCCGTACGTGGCACGAAGAGGAGAGAGCCCGATGACCGCGCACCCCGACCTCCACCCTGTCGTCGCAGAGGTGACCCGCCGCCTCGCCGACCGCAGCGTCGACACCCGATCGGCCTACCTGGAACGGATCCGTGAGGCCGTGAGCAAGGGGCCGGCCCGTTCCTCGATGGGTTGCGCCAACCTCGCCCACGGGTTCGCCGCCTGCGGTGTGGGCGACAAGCTCGCCCTTTCCGGGGACGTCACCCCCAACCTGGCGATCGTCTCCGCCTACAACGACATGTTGTCCGCGCACCAGCCCCTGGAGTCCTACCCCGCGATCATCAAGGCCGCGGTGTCCGAGGCCGGCGGCGTCGCCCAGTTCGCGGGTGGTGTCCCCGCCATGTGCGACGGCATCACCCAGGGCCGTGAGGGCATGGAACTGTCCCTCTTCAGCCGCGACGTGATCGCGATGGCCACCGGCGTGGCGCTGTCGCACGACATGTTCGACGGGGCGCTCATGCTCGGTGTGTGCGACAAGATCGTGCCCGGCCTGCTCATCGGCGCACTGTCCTTCGGGCACCTTCCGGTGGCCTTCGTGCCGGCCGGCCCCATGGCCTCGGGGTTGCCGAACCAGGAGAAGGCGCGGGCCCGACAGAGGTTCGCCGAGGGACAGATCGGGCGCAAGGAGCTGCTCCAGGCCGAGTCCGCCGCCTATCACTCACCCGGCACCTGCACCTTCTACGGCACCGCCAACTCCAACCAGATGCTCATGGAGGTCATGGGCCTGCACCTGCCAGGCGCCAGCTTCGAGCAGCCGGGAACCCCGCTCCGCGAGGCCCTGACCAAGGAGGCCGGGCGCCGCGTACTCGGCCACACCGCGTTGGGGGAGGAGCACACCCCACTCGGTGAGCAGGTCGACGAGAAGGCCATCGTCAACGCGGTGGTCGCGCTGCTGGCCACCGGCGGCTCCAGCAACCACACCCTGCACCTGGTGGCGATCGCCCGCGCCGCCGGTATCCGGCTCACCTGGGACGACTTCGCGGACCTGTCCGAGGTGGTGCCGCTGCTCACCCGCATGTACCCCAACGGTGCCGCGGACGTGAACCGGTTCCACGAGGTGGGCGGCATGGCCTTCCTCATCGGGAGCCTCCTCGACGCCGGTCTGCTCCACGAGGACGTGCACACCATCGTCGGCCCGGGACTGGACCGCTACCGTCAGGTGCCCCACCTGGACGAGGCCGGTCTGACCTGGGTGGACGGGCCGAAGGACAGCGCCGACAAGACGGTACTGCGCGGCGCGGGCGACCCCTTCGCCCCCGACGGCGGTCTGCGCATGCTCTCCGGCAACCTCGGCCGTGCCGTCATCAAGGTGTCGGCCGTCGACCCCGAACGGCGCGTGATCGAGGCCCCCGCCAAGGTCTTCGCCGACCAGGCCGAACTGCAGAAGGCCTTCACCGCGGGAGAGTTGACCGGTGACTTCGTCGCGGTGGTGCGCTTCCAGGGGCCGCGTGCCAACGGAATGCCCGAGTTGCACAAGCTCACCCCGCCGCTCGGGGTCCTACAGGACCGGGGCCAGAAGGTGGCCTTGGTGACCGACGGGCGTATGTCCGGGGCCTCCGGGAAGGTGCCGGCCGCCATCCACGTGTCCCCGGAGGCGGAGGCGGGCGGTCCGTTGGCCAGGATCCAGGACGGCGACCTCATCCGGCTGGACGCGGTGAACGGCACACTGGAGGTCCTGACCGACCTGGAGGGCAGGGAGGACGCTCGTCCCTCCGTCGACTCCTCGGTGGGCACCGGGCGTGAGCTCTTCGCGGCTCTGCGCGCAGCGGTCGGCCCGGCCGAGTCCGGCGCCGGCGTCTTCGGTCACTGAGGAATCCGCGCGCCGGGGACCCGCACGACCCCACCCGTACCGAACCTGTACTTGGAGAAGCACATGACGACCGTTCCCCGCTCCGGTGAGGACCTGTTCGCCCTCGCCCCGGTCATGCCGGTGGTGGTGCTGGAGAACGCCGAGGACGCGGTGCCCGTGGCCCGCGCACTGGTGGCGGGCGGCCTGCCCGGCATCGAGGTCACCCTTCGGACACCCGCCGCGCTGGACGCGATCGAGCGCATCGCCGAGGAGGTGCCCGAGGCGGTGGTGGGCGCCGGCACGGTGGTCTCCGCCGACCAGGCCGACGCCGCCGCGAAGGCGGGGGCGCGGTTCCTGGTCAGCCCGGGGTGCACCCCCGACCTGGCGCGCGCCATGTCGGACACCGGGCTGCCCTCGCTGCCGGGGGTGGCCACGGTGTCGGAGGCGATGACCCTTTTGGAGTCGGGCCTGACCGCGCTGAAGTTCTTCCCGGCGGAGGCGTCGGGCGGGGCACGGTTCCTGAAGTCCCTGGGTGGACCGCTGCCGCAGGTGCGCTTCTGCCCGACCGGTGGGATCACCCTCCAGAGCGCGCCGGACTACCTCGCCCTGCCGAACGTGGGCTGTGTGGGCGGGAGTTGGTTGACCCCGACCGACCTGGTCGCCGGGGCCCGTTGGGACGACATCACGGCCCTGGCCCGCGAGGCCGCCGCGCTGCGTTCCTGAACCTCGATACCACGGACCTCGATACCGCGGAGCGCACACCGCCGACCGTCGCTGGGAAGCCGACGGTCGGCGGTGTCATGTCTCGGTGCGAAGCGGATCTTGATGCCGGACAAGGGGCATGAAAGCGGATAAGTTTCGTGGAGGGGGTGCCTGAACGCTCCGTAACGGGCATACTGCACTGCATTCACTTGCGTCACTATCACGTGACTCCGTGACCACCCCCCGATCCCCCCATCGAGGTGCAGACATGGGCGCGACCATGAACCGCGTTAACCTGACGACCGCCGCGTTGACCCTGGCGCTATCGGCCTGCGGATCCGAACCCGAGGACACCGTGGACACGATCGACTCCGGTGCCGAGACCACCCCCGAGGTCCACCGGGCCCTGAGTTTCACCACCACGACGACAGACGGCGCCGAGTTCGAGGGTGAGTCCCTGACCGAGTCCGACGCCGTCCTGTGGTTCTGGACCGCGGACTGCGAGGAATGCCCGGGCCAGGCCTCCGTGGTCTCGGCCGCCGACCGGGTGCACGAGGACATCGACTTCCATGGCGTCGTCGGTCGTTCGGAAGAGGAAGCCGCCCTCCTCTTCGAGACCGCACACGGGATCGACGACATGACCAACCTGGTCGACGAGTTCGGCACCATCTGGGGTGGCTTCGAGGTGATCAGCCCGCCCTCGTTCGTCTTCCTGCGATCCGACGGCACCCACACCACCGTTCCCGGCGCGATGAACGTGGACGAGCTGAACGCCGCCATCGAGGACGAACTCACCTGAGGGCCCGACCCGCCCTCGGTCGTCGGTCGGAGCGCGGGAGTCCACGAGCGCACAACCCCGTCCAAGACCCGCTCCAGACCCAAGGAGAACTCGTGGTCGGGGCCGTAGACCGCCCGGTGTGCCCGGCCGTTCGGCGGCGGGAATGGGAGGGAGGGGACCGGGCGGGGCCGGGTCCGGTAGGGCGGGCCTCACGGGGTCAGGAGGTGGTGGTGCGGTGTCGGTGGAGGATTTCGAGGACGAAGCCGGGGACGAGGAGGGCGCCCCACCGTTCGGGAGCGACCCAGTCGAGTCTTTGGCCTTCGGTGAGGGGCAGGGAACGGGGATCGCCCTCCCAAGTGGCGGAGAAGAAGGTGAGGTGTTGCCCGGAGCCGTTGACGTCGGGGGCCTCGCAGAACTCGGTGAGTCCTTCGACGGTGAGGCCGGCCTCCTCCTGGAGTTCGCGGACGATCGCCTCGCGCGGGGCCTCCCCTTCCTCGCAACCACCGCCCAGAGTGCTCCAGTGGCCGGGCCAGGCGATACCGGGAATGTCGTCGCGCAGGTGCAGCAGATATCGTCCGGCGCCGTTGGTGATGATGGCCATCGCGCCGTGGGTGGCAGGAGCGGTCGTCATGTCGCTCACGCTAGGCCACGGGACGTCGCGAGGCCCATCCGGTGGGCGGGAGCGTTCGTCCCGAGGACGGTGGTCAGGGTTTGGCCGGACAGCCCACCAGGTGATCCTCGACCACGCCGGTGGCCTGGAGGTAGGAGTACGTGATGGTGCCGCCGACGAAGGTGAACCCGCGCCGCTTGAGGTCGCGGCTCAGCCGGTCGGCGAGCGGGGTGGTCACCGGAACCTCCTCGGGTGTGGTCCAGTGGCCCACCACCGGGGTGCCGTCCACTCGGTCCCACAGGTAGGCGTCGAAGCTTCCGAACTCCTCGCGCACCCGTAGGAAGGCCTGGGCGTTGCGTACCGCCGAACCGACCTTGAGCCTGTTGCGGATGATCCCCGGGTCCGACAGCAACCGGTCCGTTTCGGTCTGTCCATAGCCGGCGATCCGATCGAAGTCGAAACCGTCCATCGCCCGCCGATAGTTCTCGCGCTTGTTCAGCACCGTGGCCCAGGACAGGCCGGCCTGAGCACCCTCCAACACGAGCATCTCGAACAGGTAGCGGTCCTCATGGGAGGGTCGCCCCCATTCGCCGTCGTGGTAGGAGGTCATGAGCTCGGAGGTGGTCCGGGCCCAGGAACAGCGCGGATCGTCGACGTCGGGCACTGGGGCTCCTCATTGGCTGGTCGATGCGGGGCACGTCCATCGTCCCCGAGATCGACGACCATCCGACACGTGGCGCGTTCGGTAAAACACGTTGAGCCGTTCGTCGGAGGCAGCGAGGATGCTTGGGTGACGAACACGAACGCCGGGACCGTACCGACCGGCGCCCCTCGGGTGCGCCTGGTGGAGATGACCGAACCCATCCTGGTCGCCCTGAAGAAGGGGGACGTCTCGACCGCCGGGAGACTGGTGGGCGCGGAGTTGGGGCCGCACTTCGCCGAGAAGGAGATGCTCTGGCTCAGCGGCTACCGGCTCGACCAGCTACGGGCGGTACCGGAGCGTGCCGGTTGGTTGACCAACGTCGTGGTGGACGCCGACGACGGCGGGGCGGTCGGCCACGCGGGATTCCATGGACCACCGGACGAGCGCAGAAGTGTGGAGATCGGATACTCCGTCGTGCCGGAACTGCGGCGTCGGGGTTACGCCCGGGCGATGGTGGTGGAGCTGCTGCGGCGGGCCGACGCGTCGCCGGACGTGATGACGGTACGTGCCGCGATCAGTCCGGACAACGTCGGATCGCTCGCCACCATCACCGGCTTCGGCTTCGAAAGGGTCGGTGAGCAGTGGGACGAACGTGACGGACTGGAGTACATCTTCGAGCGTTCCTCACCCTTGCCGGAGGAATCGACTCGGGGGTAGCGTTCCCCTAATTACCTCGACATCAAGACAATCACGGTTTCGCCTCGACACCCTCGGAGGACGCACGTGAGTGCCCTGGAGATCACCGAATTCAGACGTGTCCACCGGCGAAAAGGGAACGCGGACTCGGTAGCCCTGCGCGGCGTCACCCTCGACATTCCCGAAGGCGAGACGCACGGGCTGCCGGGACCCAACGGCGCGGGCAACGGAACCCTGGACCGAACCGAGAGGAACGTATGACGACCCCCGACACCTCCACCGCACTCGGCTTCGGTCTCCACCATGTCCAGATCGCCCTCCCGCCAGGTGGTGAGCAGGACTGCCGTGCCTTCTACGTGGGCGTCCTCGGCTTCGTCGAGATCCCCAAGCCCCCGGTTCTGGCGGCCCGCGGAGGCCTGTGGGTGCGCGCCGACGCCCTGGAGATCCACCTGGGAGTCGAGAAGGGGTTCGCCCCGCAGCGCAAGGCGCACCCCGGCATCCTCGTGCGTGAGATCGACACCCTCGCCGAGCGGATCACCGCAGCCGGACACGAGGTGACCTGGGATGACGCCTTCCCCGGTTATCGACGTTTCTACGTTTTCGACAACAACGGCAACCGGCTGGAGTTCCTCAGCCCGCGGGAGTGAGCGCGAGTACCCGCCGCTCGGGCCGGGAAGCGACGTCCGGCCCGAGCACGCGTCCTCGAATCCTCAGTCCGTGCCGTGCCAGGATGACCACAGGGACGCGTACGCACCACCGGCGGCGATGAGTTCGTCGTGCGGCCCGATCTCGGTGATCCGACCGTCCTCCACCACCGCCACCCGGTCCGCGTCGTGCGCCGTGTGCAGCCGGTGCGCGATCGCGATCACCGTCCGGCCCTCCAACACCGCCGCCAGGGACCGTTCGGCCGCTCGCGCCGTCCGCGGATCCAACAGTGAGGTGGCCTCGTCGAGCACCACCGTGTGCGGGTCGAGCAGCACCACCCGGGCCAGCGCCACCTGTTGGGCCCTGGCCGGGTCCAGGTCCGCGCCACCCGAGCCCACCGGGGTGTCCAACCCCTCGGGCAGCTCCCGGACCCAGTCGGCGTCCACCGCGTCCAACGCCGCGAGCAGCCGGGTGTCATCGGCGTCCGGGGCGGCGATCGCGACGTTCTCCCGCAACGAACCCGTGAACACGTGGTGCTCCTGGTCGACCAGGACGACGCGTTCGCGCAGCACTCCGGGGGAGAGGTCGCCGACGGGCACCCCGCCGACCAGTACCCGGCCCGAACCGGGCACGTCCGCGCCGGACAACAGCCGTCCGATGGTGGTCTTGCCCGCCCCGGAAGGACCCACCACCGCGATCCGCTCACCGGGGCGGATCTCCAGGTCGATGCCGCGCAGTACGTCGTGGCCCGGCACGTAGGCGTAGTGCACGTCCACCAGTTCGATCCCGTCGCCCTCGGGCTCGGGGCCGGGCCCGGTGGACTCCTCCGGTAGCCGCTGGACACCGCGCAGCCGGGCGAAGGACGCCGTGGCCCGCTGAATCTCCTCGACCCACTGGGTCAACCGGATCATCGGGTTCACCGCCTGCTCGATGTAGAGCAGGCACGTCACCAGGGCGCCCAGTTCGATCCCGCCGTCGAGGTAGACCAGACCGCCCACCAACAGGGCGATGGCGCTCGGCATCATGAAGCCGCTCTCGGTGACGGGGAACAGGACCGTGCGCAGACGCAGGGTGCCGCGTCGCGCCCGGTACAGCAGCCCCACGTCCCGTTCGGTCACCTCGATCCGATCCCGCTGAACGCCCAGGCCCTCCACCGTGCGCCCGCCCTCGGCGGTGGCGGACACGTTCTCCAAGGTCCCGGACAGCGCCGCGCCCTCCGCCAGGTACGCCCGCCGGGATCGTCGCAGGTACCAGCGGATCACCGGGATCACCAGCGGGATCGAGATCACGAGGCACGCCCCCAGCAGCGGGCTGATCCAGAGGATCGCGCCGAACAGCACCACGAGCTGGAACACGTACAGCGCGATGTCGGGGAGGGCACCGCGCAGTGTCTGCCCCACCGTCGCCACGTCCGCCGAGGCCCGGGTGGTGAGGTCGCCGGTGCCGGAGCGTTCCACCACCCGTGTGGGCAGCGCCAACGTCCGCCCGACGAAGTCCTCGCGCAGTCGCCGTAGGACGTGTTCGCCGAACCGATAGGTGGAGCGACGCGCGTACCGGGTGAGAACGAGTTGTGCGCAGGCCGCCACCACCACACCGGCGGCCATGAGGTCCACGACGTCCAGGGTGGCGGTGCCGTCCTCCACCATGTCGATGATCAGCCCCAGCAGGTAGGGGCCGACCAACCCCGCGGCGCCCGCGAGCAGGGTCAGGACCACCAACCGGGTGACCCGTCCACGTTCGACGCGCAGCAGTTCGGCGGTGTCGCGGCGTACCTGGGTCCGGTCGGCGACCGGGAGCCGTTCGCTCATGCCCCGGCCTCCTCGTTCCCCTCGTGGGCCCGGTGCTTCTCGATCTCCCCGGCCTCCTCGTCCGTGTCGTGTCCCGAGGGGTCCTCCTCGTCGGCACCGCGCAGAACCAGGGCCCGGTAGTCGCTCCTGCTCTGGGCCAGCTCCCCGTGCGTGCCGACGGCGACCACCTCCCCGTCCAGGAGAAGGACGACGCGGTCCGCCCGATCGAGCAGCAGCGGTGAGCTTCCCACGACCACGGTGGTGCGCCCGGAGCGTGCCTCGTGGAGACGTCCGGCGATCGTCGCCTCGGTGTGCGAGTCCACCGCCGAGGTGGGCTCCACCAGCACCAGGACCTCGGTGTCGGCGAGCAGGGCACGGGCGAGCCGGATCCGCTGGCGCTGCCCTCCTGAGAGGTTGCGTCCCTGGGGTTCCACCCATGAGTCCAGGTCGTTCGGCATCGCGTCGACGACGTCGTCGGCGGCGGCCACGTGCAGTGCCTCGCGCAGTTCCGAGTCGGCGTGGCCGCCGTGCGGATCCAGGACCTCGCGCAGTGGACCCGCGAACAGGTAGGCACCGTTGTCGCTGAGCAGTAGGCGTTCGCGGACCTCGGTGAGCTCCACGTCGCGCAACGGGACCTCGCCCCAGAGGACCTCCGAGTCGATGTAGCGGCACAACCGGTCCGCGACGGCGGCCGCCTCCTTCGGGGACGCGGAGACCAGGGCCGTGGTCGTGCCGGGCACGACCCTCACCCCGGAGTCCGGATCCTCCAGACCGGACCCGGGCACGGGCCCCGGTCGATCCACCCCGCTTCCGGCCAGCGGCGGCTCCAGTTCGAGGACCCGTAGCACCCGTCGGACCGAGACCAACCCCTGGGTGACCCCACTGGCGCCCTCGATCAGGAAGAACACCGGCACGATGAGGATGGCCACGTACGCGTAGACCGCCACGGTCTCGCCCACGGTGATCTGCCCGGCGACCGTCAACCGGGCAGCCACCCAGGTCACCACGCCCAGGAACACCACGGGCAGACAGGCGCTCACCGCGTGGAACCAGCTGGTGGTCTCGCTGACCCGATACCCCTGATGGAGCAGGGCCCCGGACCGCTCTTCGTAGCGGCGGGCGAAGTGCTCCTTGCCGCCGATGCCGCACAGCACTCGAAGCCCGGACACGATGTCGGCGGCCAGCGCGGTGGTGGCGCCCTGGTGTTCGCGATAGGTCCGCTGACGTCCCTGCAACCGACCGAGGAGGGGCCCGACCACCAACGCCAGCACCGGGACACCCAACACCACGATCGCGGCCAACGGCGGCGACATGGTGAAGAGCAGGATCGTGACCCCCGCGTACCCGAGGACCGCTCCGACCCCGGGTCCGGTCATGGTGAGGATGTGCGCGATGAGGAGCACGTCCGAGGCCTGGACGGTGGACAGCTCCCCTGAGGTGACCCTCCGGGCCAGGGAGGAGCCCAGTACGGTCGAGTGCCGGGTCACCACGCGCATTGTTCGGTGCGCGGCGTCCATCCGCACCATCGACATGGTGCGGTGCCGCAGGATCGACAGGGTCGCGTTGAGGACGGTCACCACCACCAGGACCGCCACCCACAGGACGAGGGCACCGGGATCCCGAGCCCTCAAACCGTCGTCGATGGCGCGGGCCAGCAGGTACGGCGGGACCAACAGGGCGCCCATCCACAGGGTTCCGTAGAGGGCTCCGCGCAGCACCCGCCAGGGCTGACAGGAGATGAGCCACCACACGAAGCGTGCCGAACCGCGAAGGTCGGGTGCACCGGTGGGAGGAAGGGCGGAACGGGGGAGGGGCAGGCTTCCCCAAGGGCCGGGGACGTTCGTCGTCTGGGCCAATCGGTCCTCCTGGAGGGGCCTGTGGGCCTTCATCGAATCAGAGGCCGGGCCCGGGCCGTACCCCAGGGTGGGAGACGTCCGAGAGAGACGTGAGGGGGACCCGCACTTCGAGTACGAGGTCTCCGTTCCCCCTCTCGTCCCCGATTCGAATGGTGATTCCGGTGATTTCGGCGCCGAGCTGAGACGAATTCGTATAACGCCTGCGTCACGAATGGCCGAGATACTCATATATCGACTGAGAACGCGCATTATAAGTCGTTGGCGAGCCGCCGAACAGGATGAGGTGACCACAGATGGCCGACCCGGCCGACGAAGGCGGCGGGAACAGGAGGAGGATCCTGCTGCTGGGCGGTGCGGCGGCGTTGGTCCTCGTCGTCGTGGCGACCGCCCTCATGGTGGGAGACCGTTTCACCTGCGGAGGCCCGGGCAGCGGCGTTCGGCAGATCCAGGGCGAGTGCGTCGGTATCACGGACGGCTCCTTCGAATTCGCCGACGAGTTCGAGCATGTCTCCGGGCTCATTCGGGCCGAGAACGAACGCGTCGACGCCCTCGCCGACGGGCAGCCCATCGTCCGCGTCGCCTTCCTGGGCACCCTCAGCTTCGAGGAGGTCGGCCCGATGGACCCGACCCGGATGCGCGGAGCCCTGGAGGGCGCCTACACCGCGCAGATCCGCGCCAACGACACCCGCGCCTACGGTGACCCCACCCCCCAGATCCAGCTGGTCCTGGCGAACATGGGCGGGCGGCAGGGGTCTTGGGAGCCGGTCGTGGAGGACCTGGTCGCCATGGCGCAGGACGAGGAGCGCCCCCTCGTCGCCGTCACCGGTCTGGGGGTCAGCATCGAGTCGACCAAGAGCGTCGCGGAGGAACTCCACCGGTACGACATCCCCATGGTCTCCTCCGCGGTCACCGCCGACGGGCTCGCGCACGGACCGGAGGGCATCGACGACGCCGGCGACGAAGAGAACCCCGCCTTGCCCGGGGTGATCCGGGTGGCGCCCAGCAACAACGAGTACGTCAAGGCGCTGGGGACCTACCTGGAAGGTCTCGACGAACCCGCCCGCGCCGTCATCGTGCACGACCAGACCGAACCCGACCTGTTCGTCTCCACCCTCAAGAGCGCCTATGACGAACACCTGAGCGCGTACACCGAGGGGCGCTCCGTCCAGACCTACAGGGGCACCACCGTCGGTGACACCCCGCCCGCGGGTCTGTTCTCCGACGTGTCCGGCAACGTGTGCGCGACCGACGCCGACACCATCCTCTTCGCCGGACGCGCACCCGACCTGGACGCGTTCCTGGACAGCCTCAGGTACAGCGTCTGCGATCGCGAGATGCGGGTCCTCTTCGTCTCCACCGGGATGAGCATGCTCAACCAGGAGGAGGAGATGCGGATCGTCGAGGAACAGGACATCACGCTCGTTTACGCCACCGGCCTCGACCCGCGCTGGAACGACGCGCCCGCCGGTTCCCCGGGCGTTCCGGAGGGTTACCCGGCCTTCCGCGACGCCTACCGGGAACACTTCGGCGAGCACGACACCGACCTCGAACGGCTCGCCAACGGCTACGCGCTCGTCAACCACGACGCCGTGGCGGTGGCCGCCGCGGCCATCCGGATGACCAACGAGCAGGGCAACGAGCCGGTGGCACCGAGGGCCGAGGCCGTCCGGGACCGGCTCATGCTGCTCAACACCCGCAACAGCCAGGTCACGGCGGGTGGTGGCACGCTCAGCTACAGCCCCGAGAGCGCGGGCGATGCCATCGGACGGTACGTTCCGATCGTCGAGCTGCCGTTCGACGCCGACGCCGAACCGAAGCCGGAACCGCACGTCATCGCCGGAGGGGAGAGCGCGCCCTGAGCCACCGTTCGTGGCGGCGTCATCCCTCCTGAGCGGAGAGTAAGCGTGTGACACGTGGCGGGACGCGCGATAGAACAGCACGGACGTCCCCGATGCCGTGATCCGGCGCCGACGAACGAGGAGCACGTTCCCTTGACCGACAACCCGTTCCTGTCACCCAGCACACTGCCCTACGGGCTCCCGGACTTCGCGAGGATCCGCGAAGAGCACTACCGGCCCGCCTTCGACCAGGGCGTGGCCGAGCACCTCGCCGAGGTCGCGGCGATCGTCGCCGACCCCGCCGAACCCACCTTCGAGAACACCATCGCCGCCCTGGAACGCTCCGGGCGCACGTTGCGGCGGGTCGAGACCGTCCTGCACACCCTCGCAGGTTCGGACGCGACCGACGCCATCCAGGAACTCGAAGCCGAACTCGCCCCCAGGGCCACCCAGCACCAGGACGCCATCCTGCTCGACCGCGGGCTCTGGGAGCGCATCAAGCGGGTCACCACCACCGATCCGGAGGAATCCCGGCTACTGGAGCGGTACCGGCTCGACTTCGTCCAGGCCGGCGCCGACCTGGACGACGCCGAACAGGAGCGGATGCGCGAACTCAACACCGAGATCTCCGAGCTCGGCACGGAGTTCGCCCGTGACCTGGTCCGGGCCTCCACCGAGTCCGCCCTGGTCACCCGGGACGTCTCCGACCTCGACGGGCTCGACGAGGCCTGGCTCCAAGCCATCGAGAACGATGGCGAGTACGTGCTGCCGCTGCTCAACACCACCGTTCAGCCGGCCCTGGCCCGGCTGCACGACCGCGCCACTCGCGAGAAGCTCTACAAGCTCAGCGTGGAGCGTGCCCCGGAGAACCTGGAGATCGCCAAGCGCGTCGCGACGATCCGCGCCGAGCAGGCCAGACTGCGCGGCTACCCCGACCACGCCGCCTACAAGGTCGCGGACCAGACCGCCAAGACCGTCGACGCGGTCGAGGAGCGTCTCGGTCAGCTGGTGGGGCCGGCACGGCGCAACGTCGAACGTGAGGCCGCCGCGCTGGCCGAGCACGCCGGTCACGACATCGAGCCGTGGGACTGGCCGTACTACGCCGAGCAGGTCCGCAAGGCCCGCTACGACTTCGACGAGAACGCCCTGCGCCCCTATTTCGAGCTGGGCCGGGTGATCGAGGACGGGGTCCTGTACGCGGCCACGCGCCTGTACGGCGTCACCTTCACCGAACGCTCCGACCTGCGCGGATACCACTCCGACATGCGGGTGTGGGAGGTCTTCGACGGTGACGGTGACGGTGACGCGCTGGGTCTCTTCCTGTTCGACCCCTACGCCAGGCCGACCAAGCGCGGTGGCGCGTGGATGCACAACCTCGTCGAGCAGTCCTACCTGATGGACGAGCGGCCCGTGGTGGTGAACAACCTCAACATCACCAAGCCGGTGTCGGGGCCGACCCTGCTCACCTTCGACGAGGTGGAGACCGCCTTCCACGAGTTCGGCCACGCCCTGCACGGACTGCTGTCGGCGGTTCGCTACCCGCGGGTGGAGGGCACGAGCGTTCCGCGCGACTTCGTGGAGTTCCCGTCCCAGGTCAACGAGATGTGGGCGACCTGGCCGGAGATCCTCGCCAACTACGCCAAGCACCATGAGACCGGCGAGCCCGTCCCGACCGAACTGGTGGAGCGGCTCAGCGCGGCGGAGAAGTTCAACCAGGGCTTCTCCACCTTCGAGTACCTGGCCGCCGCGTTGCTGGACTGGTCCTGGCACCGCATCGAGCCCGGGACGACCGTGGACGACGCCCTGGCCTTCGAGAACGAGGCGCTGGAGAAGGTGGGTGCCCTGCACCCGCTGGTCCACCCCCGCTATCGGACCTCGTACTTCATGCACGTGTTCTCCAACGACTACAGCGCCGGCTACTACTCCTACGTGTGGAGTGAGGTGCTGGACGCCGAGAGCGTGGAGTGGTTCAAGGCCAACGGCGGACTGCTCCGGGAGAACGGCGACCGTTTCCGGCGCAAGGTGTTGGCCGTGGGCGGCAGCGTCGACCCGATGGAGGCCGTGACCGAGTTCCTGGGCCGTGAGCCCGGTATGGAGCCGCTGCTGGCCCGCAAGGGCCTGAAGTAGACGGTAGGGGGCCGCTCCGATCTCGGAGCGGCCCCCTACGCTCAGCGGCGGTCGGCCCTGTGGGCCGCGAAGTTCGGACCGGTCCGCTCATGCAGCACGATGCCGACCGACACCGACACGTTGAGGGACTCGGTGGAGGTGAGCATCGGGATGGAGATGGAAGCGGAGGCCGCCTCCTCGAACATCTCCGAAGCGCCGCCCTTCTCACCGCCGAACAGCAGCGCGAGCCGATCCGGGTTGTCCCCGAGGGACTTGAGCGGAACCTCGCCGTCGGCGTCGAGCACCACCATCGGGACACCCTCCTTGCGGACGAAGTCGATGGTCTCCTCGCGAGTGGCCAGGACCACCGGCAGGGAGAAGATGTAACCGCGGCTGGAACGGATCAGTCGTCGGTCGGCGACGCTGGTGAGGTCGCTGTCGACGAGCACGATCCCGGAAGCGCCCAAGGCCAGCGCCGAACGCGTGATGGCACCGATGTTGCCGACGATCTTCACCCCGTCGAGCACGATGACGTCCCCGCCGCGCTTGGCGAGATCGCTGAACCGCGACGGCCGCGGCACCCGCGCGATACCGAAGGTCTTGGGCTTGCGTTCGCCCTTGAAGACCTGGTTGACGACCGAGGTGGCGAACAACCGGACCGGGATGTTCCGCTCCCGGCACAGGTCCATCAGCTCCTCGGGCGGCGGCTGGGTCTCGATCCCGTAGATCTCGGCGAACTCCACACCGGCCTTGAGGCACTGGACGAGGGGCTCGGGGTCCTCGATCAGGGTCGTCTTGATGTTGGCCCTGGAACTCTTGGTGACATCGAGGATCCTTCGGACCGCCGGATCGGAGGCGCTTTCGATGATTTCCAAGTTGTCCATGGGCCCGTTTCTCGTGTGCGGTGTCTAGGTCGGAGGGCAAAGGTCCAGTCTGCCATGGTTCCCCGCGCCGCCCCTCCGACCCGTCCCCTTCCGTCCCGCACCCTCGTCGACTCAACCCTTCTCGGGCGACCGCGGCTCTCCCAGCCCCGCGCGTTCACGGACCCGTCGGCCGACCCCCTCCACCGCACGGAGCGCGTCCCGCACGTCCCGGTGCGATGGGGTGAAGGGCAACCTGTGGATGGTCTCCTCCGGAGCCATGGCGGCCTCCACCACCCGGTCCAACACCGAATCGTCGGCGTCGCCCAAGCCCGCCTCGGTGAGTGTGGTGGGAAGCCCCACCCGTGCGGTGAACTCCGCGAACTCCTCCACCTCGGCGGTGGCGGCACCCTCCAACAACAGCTGGGTGAGGGAGCCGATGTTCACCTTCTCCCCGTGCGCCAGGTGATGGGTCTCGTCGACCGCGGTGAGGCCGTCGTGCACCGCGTGCGCGGCCGCGAGCCCCCCGGATTCGAAGCCCAGTCCGGACAGGAGCGTGGTCGCCTCGACGACCGCTTCGACGTCGGGGGTCACCAGGTTCCGGTCCACGGCGTCCAACGCGGGCAGCGCGGATTCCCACAGGATGTCCCAGGACAACCGGGCCAAGGTGGTCCCGGCCCGGGTGGGGCGACCCTCCACCATGTTGGCCGCGTCGGTACCCCGAAGGGCACGGGCCTCGATCCAGGTGGCCAACGCGTCCCCGACACCTGCTGCGAGGAACTTCGTGGGAGCTTGCGCCACGAGTTGGGTGTCGACCACCACCAGAGCCGGGTTGCGGCCATAGAACCGGTAGGACTCGAAGGAGCCCTCCTCGGTGTAGACCACGGACAGGGCCGAGGTGGGGGCGTCGGTGGAGGCCACCGTCGCCGCGCTCACCCACGGGACACCCGCGTTGTCACCGGCTGCCTTGGCCGCGTCGATCGCGGCGCCGCCACCGAGGCCGATGACGACGTCGTGGCCGCCCTTCCCGATGACCTCGGCCACTCGTTCCGACTCCGCCCGGGTGGGTGTCCCCCCGAACCGTTCGAAGGTGAGCGGCACCTTCGCCCGAGCGAAGGTACGTTCCAGGATCTCGCCGGTCAGACCACGCACCACGTCGTCGGTCAGGACCAAGGGTCTCTTTCCCAGCGCGCCCACCAGGGAACCGAGTTCCTCCAACGCGCCCCGCCCCTGGACGTAACGGCTCGGTGAGGCGAAGACGCGCAACGACGGAATGTGTTCGGACATGGTTTCCCCCTTCGAAAGCGGTGCTCTCCTCTGCCCTGGCCGCGATCCCGATGACTCAAACGTTCCGTGTCCCAGGCGGCGCCGCCTCGGATCCGACGCTCAGACCCGGCTCGCGCGCCGGGGCACGATGTGGCCCTTGCGGTGGGCCACGCGCAGCAGGTACACCGTGATCGCGCCGCAGAACAGCACCGCGAAGACACTGCCCTCGGGGCCGAAGGCGCCCCCGCTGATCATGGTGAGACCGCTCGTCTCCCCCGCCAACAGCCCGGCGAAGGCGTCCTCACTGCCGGAGACGGCGGTGCCGAAGACCCCGGCCTGCGCCGTGTTCCAGCCGAGGTGCAGGCCGATCGGCAGCCACAGGGAACGCGTGGCCGCGTAGGCGGCGCCGAGCATGAGACCGGCCTCCAGGGCGATGGCCAGTGCGCCCCACAGGGTCGCGTTCGGGTTGACCAGGTGCAGCCCGCCGAAGAGCACGGAGCTGATGGCGAGTGCCCCCCAGGTCCCGGTGGCCTCCTCCACGACTCGGAAGATCACCCCGCGGAACAGCAACTCCTCCGCGACCGCGACCGCGCACATCAGTCCGCACACGGCGAGGAACGCCTCGAACGACCCCCAACCGGTGATCCGGTAGCCCCCGAAGACGGCGATGGCCACGATGGTCGCGGTGAACACGCCGATCCCGGCCGCCGTCCCCCACCCAAGGCCGTGGGCCGCGCCCTCACGGGAGAGTTCCAGCGGCTCCCTCCCCTCGACCCGGCGGATCACGATCCGGTAGGCCCACAGACCGAGGACCGCCATCGCGATGCCGAGGGGCAGGGCCCACACCGACGTGCCCGCCGCGCCCGTCACGGTCGGGAGGAGTGCGGCCAGGGCGCCGACCAGGAGCAGGACGAGTACCAGACGCGAGGCCGTTCGCAGGAACCTGCGAGGGGTGGACACGGGTGCGGTGTCATGAGACATGTCGGGATCACTTCCAAGAACGTGGGGCGCGGGGGCGCTTTGACCTGTCCCCAACGCTAGGGAAGGGGGCCCGACGACCACATCACCCGCGCGAGCGCGCTTCGGTAGCTCTCCAGGGGGATTCGGCCCTCAGCCCTGCCGCACCAGTCCCGAGCGGTAGGCGAACACGACGGCCTGGACCCGGTCGCGCAGTCGAAGTTTGGTGAGGATCCGCGACACGTGGGTCTTGACGGTCTCATGCGCGATCGTCATCCGCTCGGCGATCTCCCCGTTGGACAGTCCCTCCGCCATGAGGAGCAGCACCTCGTTCTCGCGCTCGGTGAGCGGATCGTGGCGCACCACGGGAGGGGCGGGATCGGCGGGGCGGATCCGCAGGGCGTATTCGCCGATGAGCCGCCGGGTCACCGAGGGCGCCAGTAGGGCCTCGCCCTTCGCGACCGTGCGCACGCCCGCGATCAACTCGGGCAACGGGGCGCCCTTCAGAAGAAACCCGCTCGCGCCGGCCCGCAGCGCCTCGTAGACGTATTCGTCCAGGTTGAAGGTCGTCACCATCAGAACCCGTACCGGGTGGGGGTCCGGCGGCTCCGCCAGAGCGGTGGTCACCTCGATACCGCTCATGTGGGGCATGTGGATGTCCATCACCGCCACGTCGGGCCGTAGGTCCCGGATGACGCTCATCGCCTCGGCTCCATCGCGGGCCTGCCCCACCACGACCATGTCCGGTTGGGCGTCGAGCACCGCGGCGTACCCGGCGCGCACCACTTCGTCGTCCTCGCAGACCACGACGCGGATGGATGAACCGTTCACGACTTCCCCCTGGGAACGCTGGCGTGCACCGTGAAGCCCCCGTCGTCGGAGGGACCCGCGCGCAGCTCCCCGCCGACGGCGCCCACCCTCTCGCGCAGGCCGGTCAAGCCGCGGCCGCCGCCGAGGCGGGGTCGGGACGATCCGGTCCCCTCGGTCGGGGACGCGCCGCCCTCGGTGGTGATCCGGGCGCCGACCGCCTCGCCCCCGTGGTCGATGCGGACGACGACGTGCCTGTCGGGCGCGTGCTTGAGCGCGTTCGTGACGGACTCCTGGACGACGCGGTACAGGGCTTCCTCCTCCTGGGGCCGCATCGGGCGGGGATCGCCGTCCTCGACCAGGTCCACGTTCTGCCCCGCCCTGCGGGAGCGCTCGATGAGGCCGGCGAGTTCGCCGAGCGAGGGCCCGGACGGGTCCTCGCTCGCGTCCAGGACGCCGAGCAGGTGCCGGAGATCGTCCAAGGCGCGCCGCCCCGACTCCCCGATACCGACCAGGGCGGTCCCCACCCGGTCGGATGGCCCGAGCAGGTAGCCCGCCGTATCGGCCTGGACCACCATCGAGGTGACGTGGTGGGTGACGACGTCGTGCAGGTCGCGGGCGATACGGGCCCGTTCGGCGGCAGCGGCGTCGGCCTCCATCCGGCGGCGGCGCTCCTCGGCGTCCAAGGCCCGGGCGCGCACCCACCCGCCGAGGGCGCAGCACGCGGCCAGGACGAGACCGAAGGCGAAGTAGTCGGCCACGGTGGCACGTGAGCCCGCGAGGTACAGGGAGTGACAGAGGAGCGCGTAGGCGGCGACCGCTCCCACGACCACCGGCACGGGGCGGCGCGGCGGGAGTGTGCCGACGGTGTACAGGGCCACGATCAGCGCGAGGGAGGCGAAGGCGGTGGGGTAGCGCAGCAGCTGGAAGGCGGTGAACGCGGCGGCGACCACGACCAGGCAGGCGACGGGGAACCGGCGCCGGAGGGCGAGGGGCGCGGTCTGGGCGGCGATGAGGGCCAGGCCCAGGGCGTCCAAGGACCGGTCGTCCGGCAGCTCCGCCAGGTCGACTCCCTGGTGGGCGATTCCGGGTACGAAGGACAGGGCCACGAGGGCCGTGGGGAGTAGGGCGTCGATGACTCTCACTCTTCGCACGGGGCGGAGCACCCGTTCCCTCCACGCCGTCGTCTCGGACACCCGAGCAGACTATCCCGCACCGCCGCGGGGTCGGACGGAAGGCGTCGCACGAGTGGCCGCGGCCCAGGGATCCCTCGACCGCACCACGTAGGAATCGGCCGACCTCACCCCGGTGCGAACCGGTCACTGGAATCCGGGAGGAATGGTCATGAGGTCGACCCCCCAGAACAGCGGCAGCATGTTGAGCACCCCCGCGATGATGAGGATCAGGGCGATAATATTCAGCCAGAAACCGGTTTTGACCATTTCGATGATCGTCACCTTTCCGGTGCCGAACATGATCGCGTTCGGAGGGGTGCCCACCGGAAGCATGAATGCGCAGTTCGCGGCCATCGCGCAGGGGACCATCAACGCGTACGGGTGGATGTTCAGTGAAACGGCGAAAGCCGCCATGACCGGAAGAATCATCGTTGCCGTCGCAGCGTTCGAGGTGATCTCCGTCAGGAAGAGCACGAGCGCGGTCGCGATGATGATGACCAGGATGACGTTGACCCCGTCGAGCATGCGCAGTTGCTCGCCGATCCATGAGGAGAGTCCGGTCTCGACGAACCCCGCGGCGATAGCCAGTCCGCCACCGAACAACAAGAGGATTCCCCAGGGGATCTTCTTCGAGTCCTCCCACTGGAGGATCCTCTGCTCTCCCTTGCTACGAGTCGGCAACGTGAACAGGATCACCGTTGCGACGATCGCGATGACACCGTCGCTGATTCCCGGAAGAAGATCCTCCCAGATGAATGATCGGGTCACCCACATGAAGGCGGCGCCGAGGAAAACGACGAGTACGGCCTTTTCCTCGGTGGACATTCTACCGAGGGATCTCTTCTCTCCTCGGATGATTTCTTTGCCACCGGGAAGGTGCTTGAACCTGACCTTGAGTGCGATACCTGTCAGGTAGAACCACGCGAAGGCAAGGAGGATGACGACGATCGGAAGCCCGAACACCATCCATCCACCGAACGAGATGCTCTCACCGAAGAGCTCCCCGACGGTCGCCGCAAGAATAGCGAGCGGTGGTGTACCGATGAGCGTACCGAGGCCGCCGATGGTGGCCGCGTAGCCGATGCCGAACACCATGGACTTCTCGAACTTCGGCAGGTCTTCGGCGAATTCTCCACCCCGCAGGGAACGGGCGGCCTGATATACCACCGCCATTCCGACGGGGATCATCATCATGGTGGCGGCCGTGTTGGATACCCACATCGACAGGAAACCTGCCGCGACCATGAAGCCGAGGATGATACGACGCGGACTCGTGCCGATCACCGAGACGATCGAGAGCGCGATACGTTGATGAAGATTCCATTTCTCCATCGCGATCGCGATGGAGAAACCTCCGAGGAACAGGAAGATGATGTCGTTGCCGTACGCCGCGACCACGGAATCACCGTCCAACGCACCGCTCAGCGGCAGGAGCGCGACCGGAAGCAAGGAGGTGACCGGAATGGGTATCGCCTCTGTGATCCACCAGGTCGCGACCCACAGAGTGGTGGCGAGGACCGCCCTCCCCTCCGGCGAGAGCCCCGCGGGTTCGAAGAACACGAGTGTCGCCACGAACAGCAATGGACCGAGTAGCAGGCCGATGAGGCGTGCGGGCGTGTAGCCGGGGCCGGGGCCACCGGACTCTCCATCCGCTTCCGTAGTCGATTCCGAGATCTCGGTACCGCCATGGGTCTCAGCGGGACCGTCGCCGTCGTTCGCGCCGGCCGCCACCAGATTCGCGCGTGGTGACTTCCTGCGATACGAGAAGGTCAGGAGCTCCTTGATCTGTCGGTGTGATACCCACAGGTTTCCCCATATGGAATGCAGATAAGTGTTTGCCATTTCATGCCTTCTTGGTCTTTTGCGCGGCTCGGCTTGCTGGGGGAAAGCGACTCTGGTGGCATCAGATTCGACGCCGGCCATGAAGGTAAATGGGTTCGTATATAATTCGCAAGGGGGAAGAGCCCATTTTATTGTGGAATCGGTTCCTTTGAGGAACTCGTTTTTCAGATGTTCGTGCGTACCGCCTCGGAGCGGTCGTATGTGATGCCGAAGACGGCGGCTCCCGTGGCCGTGGGTCGGCCCGGGAGCCACCGTTCTCGGGCGGTCAGTCGTGCAGGCCCCGGAGGACGTCGTGGAACTCGGCCTTGCCTTCGAGCCCGATGCCCGGAAGGTCACCCGGCGCCACACGACCGCGGGTGATCACCGCGTCGTCGGTGAAGCCCCCTGTGGGCTGGAACTCTCCGGGATAGGACTCGTTGCCACCGAGCTTGAGGGCCGCGGCGATGTGCAACGAGAACTGGTGCCCGCCGTGCGGAACGCACCGGCGGGAGGACCAACCGTGCTGGGCGAGCATGTCCAGGACTCGGCGGTACTCCGTCAGTCCGTAGCTCAGTGCCGGGTCGACCTGGATGAAGTCGCGATCCGGGCGCATCCCGCCGTAGCGGATCAGGTTCCGGGCGTCCTGCAACGAGAACAGGTTCTCGCCGGTCGCGATGGGATGACGGTAGTTCTCCGACAGTGTCGCGTTCAGACCGTAATCCAGTGGGTCACCGACTTCCTCGTACCAGAAGAGGCCGTACCGGTCGAGGGCCCGGCCGTAGTCCAGCGCGGTCCGCAGGTCGAACTTACCGTTGGCGTCCACCATCAGACGCGACCCGTCGCCGTCCAGAACGTCGATGACCGCCTCGATGCGATCGAGGTCCTCGGCCAGGTCGGCGCCGCCGATCTTCATCTTGACGATCTCGTACCCGGAGCCCAGGAAGCCGCGCATCTCGTTTTGCAGGTCTTCCAGGGTCTTGCCGGGCGCGTAGTAGCCGCCGGCGGCGTAGACGAAGACGTCCTTGTCCGGGTCGCCGTCACCGTAGTGATCGGAGATCCACCGGTACAGCGGTACACCCGCGGCCTTGGCGGCGAGGTCGTGCAGCGCCATGTCCACCACGCCGACGGCGACGGAGCGTTCACCGTGCCCACCGGGCTTCTCGTTGCGCATCATGACGTCCCACGCCTGGGCGGGAGAGAGCTCGCCGTCCTCGTCCAGCAGATCCTCCGCCGCGGCGTTGCGCAGCCGCGGCAGCATCCGCTCGTTCAGGATGGCCGTGGCGTTGTACCGCCCGTTGGAGTTGAAGCCGTAACCCACCAAGGGCTCGCCGTCGACCAGTACGTCACTGACCAGCGCCAGGACCGTGCAGTCCATCTTGCTGAAGTCGATGTACGCGTTGCGCATCGACGAGCTGATCGGGATGGTCCCCACGTGGGCGGAAACGATTCGCATAGCACTCTTCCTGCGAAGATAGATCTTATAAGACTCTTATAAGTTATGCGGAGCCTATACTGGCCGAGACGAGGGCCACAAGCCCGTGGGCGGAAATCCTGTGAGAGAGGTCACGATGACCAGCGCGAACGTCTTCTCCAGCAAGGGCGGGCTGGCCTACACCGAGCTGCGCCGTCGCATCACCTCCGGTGAGCTGGCCCCGGGGTCACGTTTGTCGCAGTACGAACTGGCGGAGGAGATGGGGATGAGCATCACCCCTCTGCGTGAGGCGGTGAGACGGTTGGCCAGCGAGGACTGGGTCGTGATGGACGCCCACCGAGATGTTCGCGTGGCGCCCATGAGCGCATCCGAAGCGCGTGAACTGCTGGAGGTCCGTTTCTCGCTGGAACCCTCCGCCACCGAGCTCGCCGCTCTACGCAGGACGGAACGGGAGATCGCCGCCATGCAGGCGGCGGCCGATGAGCTCTTGCCGGTCACCCGCACCTGGGGCGAGGAGGCCATCGCGGCGCATCGGGCCTTCCACCGGGCGATCTACGCCGCTTCCCACAACGACGTGATGATCAGGCTTCTGGACGACCTGTGGGACAAGGCGGACCGTTATCGGCGGATCGGTCTGGAACTGCCCGCGGGTGCCGAGCCGCGCACGATAGACCTGAACCAGCACCACAGGATCTTGGAGCTCGTCATCGTCGGCGACGGCGCCGCCGCGGCCGGGCTGGTGCGCTCCCATATCCACAACAGCCTCGGAGCCATGGTCACGGACACCCTCGAAGGCCGAGAACGCGCCTACCACTCCATTGCCGAGAGATCGGCCTGAGGCCACCCGAAGCGTCGGTCACGCGAACACTCGGCCCGCCACGCCCCGCCAACGGATCCGATGGGATCGGGCCCATCGACGAGGGCGGGTTCCCGCCTGGATGAGCCCGGAGTGGTTTCGGGTAAAGCGAAGGGGCCTCGCGCCGAAGCACGAGACCCCTCTCATCAAGCGGAGGATATGGGATTTGAACCCATGAGGGGGTTGCCCCCCAACCGCATTAGCAGTGCGGCGCCCTAGGCCTCTAGGCGAATCCTCCTGGCTGCGACCAGACTACAGAGCGCGGGGGCCGGGCGCAAAACGAACCCTCCGGACGGATCCGGGGCGGGGAGACCGGGATGTTCCGGTCTCCCCTGTGGATCAGGGTCACCGGGGTTCCGGGACGTCGGAGACGCGGTAGGAATCCGCCTGGAGTTCCCACAGTTCCCGGTACAGGCCACCGGCGGTCATGAGTTCGGTGTGGGTGCCCTGGGCGGTCACCCGGCCGTGTTCGAGCACGACGATGTGATCGGCCATGCGTACCGAGGCGAGGCGATGAGTGATCAAAACGACCGTGGCACCGGTGCGCCGGGCGTGCGTGTGGACGGAGGCGAAGAATCCGTGCTCGGCGCGGGCGTCCATGGCGGCCGTGGGTTCGTCGGCGATGAGCAGGGGAACCTCGTCGCCGTCATCGCCTCGGTAGAACGAACGGGCCGCGGCGAGCCGTTGCCACTGCCCTCCCGAAGGTTCCACGCCGTGGGCGAATCGCTTGTCCAGCAGGGTTCCCCAACCGTGCTCGAAACCCGCCACGACACGGTCGGCCTGGGCGGCCTCGGCGGCGCGGGTGAGGCGTTCGGTGTCCTCCGGGCTGCTCATCACGGTGTTGCCGCGTGCGGTCAACGGCCAGTGTGTGTGGTCCTGGGCGATGACGGAGATCCGTGTGCGAAGGCTCACCCCGTCCACCTCGGACAGGTCGGTGTCGTCCCAGCGCACACCGCCCTTCTGTGGTGTGTACAGGCCGGAGAGCAGCTTGGCGAGGGTGCTCTTCCCGGATCCGTTCTCGCCGACCAGGGCGATCGTCCGACCCCGGTGGAGGGTCAGGTTCACATCCTCCAGGGCGGGCCCCTCGCCCGACGGGTATCCGAAGGTCACGTCGCGCAGTTCGATCCGGTCGAACCCCTCCGGGGCGGTTCGCAGGCCGGGGCGTGGCAGTCGATCCGCGGCCTCCCGCTGGAAGGCCACGAAGTCGGAGAAGTACAGGCCCGACTCGTACACCTGGTTCATCGCGTGTAGGGCGTTGGCCAGCGCCCCCTGGGCCACGCGGACGGCGACGACGGCGGCCCCGGCCACGGCGATCGGTACGGCCCCCTGGACCAGCAACAGGGCCAGCGCGGCGAAAACCACGGCGGTGACGAGACCGCTCACGGTGTCACCGGCCAGGCGGACGGCGGCTTGGCGGGTGGCCAACCCCAGGTGGATGTCCAGCTCTCGGTGGGCGACCCTGTCGAACTCGGAGAGCAGTCGGTGCTCCATGGTGAAGGAACGGACCTCGGCCGCGCTCTCCCGAGCGGTCATGAGCTGGTCGAGCATGTACTTACGGCGTCGTCCCTCGGTGAACGCCAGGATCATCCGGTAGCGCATCCGGGCGGAGGCCGCGGCGCCCCACCATTGGGGCACCAGGGCGAGCAGCAGGAGCGGCACCAGAGCCGGGTGCAGGGTGGCCAGGACCCCGGCCGCGGCGACGATGCCCACCGACCCGGTCAGGAGGTCGACGGCCTGTCGGACCAGGGTGCCCGCCTCGGCGCAGCCGCGGGTGTGGGAGCGGAACAGGTGGTCGTGGAACTCGCTGTCGTCGAAGGCCCGTAGCTCCACGGAGGTGGCGTCGCGCAGCAGGCGCCGTTCGGCGGCCAGGACGACCCTGGGTTCCAATCGGGCCTGGGCGCGCCCGGCGAGGGCGCCACAGCCGCCTCGGAGGAGGAGCGCCAGGGCGAGCAGCCCCAGGGAGGGGAGCGCGGAGACCACTCGTTCGGGGGTGGGGACCTGTGTGAAGAACTCGCCGAGGACCGAGGTGGTGGCGATCAGGGCCCAGGCCGTGGCGGCGCCGGAACCGAGGTTGAACAGGACGGTCGTGACGACGTCGCGGGGGCCGCTCCGCCAGGCCAGAACGGCGGCCTTGGCGAGGAGCGAGGGCATGTGGCGGGCGATCCGGAGCCAGGAGGCGTCGAGCATCGCGTCGCCGTGTCGGTTCCACCGGGGTGGGGTGAGTTCGGGTAGGTCCAGGCCTTCCTTTGGGGGCGGAGTGGCGGGGGAGTGGCGTTTGCTCACGGGGTTCCTCCTGGCGGCCGGGCGGATCGGACGGGCCGATGATGCTTCGACCGACCACCGTTCGGGGGAGCCGCGGGACGTTGTGGACCGTCCGCATCGCATGGGTGTTCGATGCGTCCTGCGGGCAGCCGGGAGAAGGACGATCGAGCGACGCGGCGGAATTCGGGAGAAAGTCGCGATCCGAATCCCTGTACGAAACGGCCCCGCACGAAGTCGTGGGTCGGGCTCCCGAAGCCGGTGGGGTCGTGTCCGAGAAGGGGCGAGGTTCTTCAGACCATCGGGAAACCTGGTGGCCCGGTCGGGGCGCCGTAGTCCGGCCGGGTCCCGATGGTGGAGGTCAAGCGGTGGTGCGTTCGATGATGAGGTCGGCGTCGCGGCGCAGCTTCTCCACGGAACGGGAGAGTGTGCTCTTCACGGTCCCGATGGTCACGCCCATGCGTTCGGCGATCTGTGCCTCGGTGAGGTCGTCGTAGTAACGCAGGACCACCGTGGCGCGCTGACGTTCGGGGAGACGTTCGATGGCGCGCCCCACGACGTCGGCGAGGTCGCTGCGCCAGGTCGGGTCGTCCACGCGCTGCTCGGGGATCTCGTCGGTGGGGTAGACGTCCAGGCGCTTGCGGCGCCACTCGGAGATCTGCGCGTTGACCATGGCCCGGCGGACGTATCCGTCGCGGGCGCGGGGGTCGGCGATCCGGCCCCAGGCGAGGAAGGTCTTGACCAGCGCGGCCTGGAGCAGGTCCTCGGCGTCGGCGTGGCTGTTGGTGAGTGAACGGGCCATGCGGAGCAGCGCGGGCCCGCGCTCGGACACGTAGCGGCTGAACTCTTCGGAATTGGGAGTCCGGGTCGTTCCCGTCACGTGGACCACCGCCCTTCACGGGTGGCGCTGACTCTCGTCGAGCGGCATCGCTGTGTGCACGGCGGTGTACGTCCGCCTTTGGTCCTCAACTGTCACATAGTGAACGCAAACGCCCAGGCAGCTTGATACCACGTGCCGACAAACCGCGTGAAAGCGACATGAATCAGGTCGTGTTCGCGGGGCGCTTCATCGACACGAGCGGGCGCGTGTCGGCGTGTGAACGGCCGATCGCGCGACTCGGGGTCACAATGGGTCACGGATGGACGAGTCGGGCGGCAGGGGGCGCGAGGGACATGTCAGTGATCATGGACAGTGGTCGGGACCGTCGGCGGTTCACGGCGGCGTTGCTCGGCTCGGCGGCGGCACCCGAACCCACACCCGTCCACCACCGCGTCGTCCGCGGCGTGGTCGTGGACGCCACCTCGTACATGCTCTGCCTGGCCACCCCGAACGGGGAGGAACGCTTCCTCTTCGAACGGGGCACCACCTTCTGGCGCGGCGGTGAGGTCCTTCCCACCGAACTGAGGCCCGGCGACGACGCCGTGGTGCTGTGTTCGCACGACGGGAGGCTGATCGCCGAACGGGTCTGGGCGCAGACGGCGCGTGCGAGCGGGGTCATCATCGCCCGTGAGGGCGACACCCTCGAAATCGACCCCGGGCACGGGCGTCCTCGGCTCACCGTGGTCATGCCCTACCGCACGTCCGGGCGCGTCTCCGTCCGGCATCCGCGGCTGGAGCCCGGCTACCTGTTCGACGTCGTCGGCGTCTGGCGCGGTGGCGCGGTCTGGGCCGCGCGACCGGCGACCACACAGCCTCCACACCCACTCGACTCGGCCCCGCGCAGGCCGCTCACCCGCGAACACTCCAGCACGATCGAGGGCATCGCCACCTGGTACGACCCGGCCTGGGGGCGCTCCGCGCACCTGGATCCGCGAGCCCACGCGGCGGGTGCCGCCTATCCGTCCCTGGACCGGGCCGACCACGAGGGACGGTGCGACCGGCGCACCCCCTGCCTACCCCTGCCGTTGCTGTCGACCGGCGCCACCCTCAGCATGCGCAACGACTGCACCCGGGAGACGGCGGTCGTGCCCGTCCTCGACTGCGCCGCCGCCGACAGTTGGTTCTGCGACCTGTGCCCGTCCTGTGGGACGCACGCGGCGGGACGCATCGCCTCCCTCACCATGATCTCCTTCGTCGCCCTGGGCGGGCGGCTGGAGGCCGGCTGCTTCAACGCGACCGTGACCGTCGCGAACCAGGAGGGGTGAGTAGATGTTCCCGGAGATCCTCGCAGCGGTCCGCGAGGTCCAGCTGCCACTGTTGGCGGCGCTGCTGCTGATGGGCGCGGTGGCCAAGGCCGCCCCGCGTTCGCAGGGCACAGGAGTCGCCGTGTTGGTGCCGCAGGGATGGCGCCGTCCCGTCACGGTCCTCACCTGCCTGCTGGAGGTGGTCCTGGCGGTGGCGTTGCTGACCCTCACCGGGTCGCTCGGCGAGGTGGCGCGAGTGCTCACGGTGTTGCTCTTCGCCGCTTCCGTCGTTGTCCTGTCGGTGGTGCGAAGGCGCGACCCGGAGGCGGGCTGCGGATGCTTCGGCGGTCTGAGCCGCGAACCGATCGGGTGGCGCACGCTCACCCGCGCGTCCCTGCTCGCGGTGGCGGCCGCCACCACCGTCGGCCTGGCGCCGAACGGCTGGGACGTGGCGGCCACGCCCACCCTGACCCACGGCGTCGTGCTCGGGGTGGAACTGCTCCTGCTCGCGGCTCTCAGCCCGGAACTGCGCGAGGCCCTCGGCCGGACGGTCGGTGCCGACTCGTGCGCCCTGCGGGAGCACTCCCCACGTCGAAGCCTGAGCCGGTTGCGGCGCAGCGACGTCTGGCGGACCAACGCCAAGGTGATGCTCTCCACCGAACCCGAGGACACCTGGCGGCACGGCTGCTGGCGCTTCCTGCGCTACGACGGGATGCGCCACGGCCAACGGGTGGACGTGGTCTACGCGGTGCGCGTCGGTGGACCGCGCCGGACCGGCGTGCGCGCGGCCCTCGTGGACCGTCAGAGCGGCTCGGTGATCGCCACCTTCGGCGCGGTCACCACCCTCGACCTCCAAGGGCCGCCGCGCAGGCTGCCCCGACCGCGTCAGGCGGCCAAGAGGGACGAGGTCGAGGGCCGGGGTGTCGCCAGACCGGACACGTTGGCCAAGGAACCTCCGGGCGAGGCCGGGCGAGGGATCCCCGGCGACCCCGAGGGGGAGCCGATCCAGGTCTGACCGGACTTCGCGTCTCGGCGCCGGTCAGCCGAGCATCTGTCCTTGACGTTCGACGGCGGCCTCGGTGAAGTCCACGAGCATTCGCTCGTACTCCTCGGGGTCGCCCGGCCCCATGATCGACGTGGTGCCGAGCAGCGCGCCGTTGCGGTACATCACGGTGTACATGTTGTTCTCTCCGCCATCGTCGGTGACCTGGATGGCGAAGGAACGGGACTCGTCACCGAACTCTGGGAGTTCGAGGTCGCGGACCCCGTATTCGGAGCTGCTGCCGTCCTCATAGGTGGCGGTGTACTCCGAGCAGGTCTCCGGCGGCCGGGTCCCCAGGGCCTCGGTGGCGGACTCCTCGTCGAGTTCGACGAGGATGTGCGAGACCGAGCCCCGCTCCCACTCGTAGGCGGCCACGGACGCGGGCGCGTCGCGTACCGAATCCAGGTCGCCCCAGCGGTTGGCGGCGTCCAGGCACTCGGGTTTGTCCAGCTCCGTGGAGGCCCGCACCTCCTCGGAGTACTGCACTGTGACAAGCTCGGAATAGGTGCCGCTCTCGCTGCTCTCGGCCAGCAGGGTCGCGTCCCGGACGTTGACCGGCTGGGCCTCGTGCAGTGCCGCGGAGGCCTCCGCGTTGGGGTCGTTGCCCTGATCCTGTTCCTGACCGCCGCAGGCGGCCAGGAGGACCACCCCCGAAACGGCCACGGCCGTGCGGGTGAATTGACGCAAACGCATGGTGGTTTCTCCTGGTTTGTGCGATATTTCCGCTTGGAGCGGTGGCCAACCCGGACATCTCATTGCCGAGAGTGTCTCGGGGCTAGCACAAAGTATTGAGGAAGGACAATGGTGTCGGAGTCGAAATCGCCATATCTGCGGGCGGTACTGGAGTCCATTCCCGCCTACAAGCCCGGCCGCAAGGTCGTCGGTCCCGACGGGCGCTCCATGAAGCTGTCCTCCAACGAGAGCCCCTACGGTCCGCTCCCGTCCGTTCGTGACGCCATCACCCGGGCCACCGTCGACCTGAACCGCTACCCGGACCCGGGCTCGACCGAGCTCACCGCACGACTCGCCGTCCACCTCGACGTGCCGGTAGAGCACGTCGCCCTCGGCGCCGGTTCCGTCGGGCTGCTCCAGCAGCTCCTGGAAGCCGTCGGCGAGCCGGGCGCGGAGGTCGTCTACGCGTGGCGTTCCTTCGAGGCCTATCCGCTGTTGGCGGAGCTGTCCGGGGTCACGTCGGTCCGGGTGCCCCTCAAGGACGAGGCCCACGACCTCGAAGCCATGCTCGCCGCCATCACCGACGACACCCGCATGGTGCTGGTGTGCAACCCGAACAACCCGACCGGCACCACGGTCCGGGAACGGGAACTCGTCGACTTCCTCGACCGCGTCCCTGACCACGTCCTCGTGGTCCTGGACGAGGCCTACCGCGAGTACGTGCGCGACCCCGAGGTCCCCGATGGCATCGCCCTGTACGCCGACCGGCCGAACGTCGCCGTGCTGCGGACCTTCTCCAAGGCCTACGGTCTGGCGGCCGTCCGACTCGGGTTCCTCGTCGGTCATCCCCACGTGACCGCGGCGGTGCGGAAGACCCTCGTGCCCTTCGCGGTCAACCACCTGGCCCAGGCCGCGGGCGTCGCCTCCCTGGACGCGGAGGACGAGCTCCTGGAACGGGTGGCGACCACCGTCAAGGAGCGTGAGCGTGTCCGTGAGGCCCTGCTGGCCTCCGGGTGGACGGTGCCCCCGACCGAGGCCAACTTCGTGTGGCTGCGTGCGGGGGAGGACACCCTGGACTTCGCCGCGGCCTGCGCCGAGGTCGGGGTCTCGGTGCGGCCCTTCGACGGTGAGGGTGTTCGCGTCAGCATCGGCACGCCCGAGGAGAACGACACGTTCCTGACGGTCGCCACCGCCTACGCCAAGCGTCGCTGAACCCTCGTCACCGGGTCATAAGCCGACGGGGGCGGGCTCCCGAAAGGGAACCCGCCCCCGTCGACGGTACGTGCGGCTACTTGCCGGCCGAGTCCTTGTCCAGCTTCTCCACGATCAGCCGGTAGAGCTGACGTGGGCGGCCGGGCTGCAGGGTGCGGTTCGGCGGCAGAGGCCAGGCCAGGCCCTCCTCCACCAGGGTGCGCAGCAACCGGCGCGCGGTCCGGGAGGTGACCCCGAGCATCCGCCCGGCGTTCTCCGCGTCGACGACCAGGGGGCCGTCCTCCTCGGCGATCTTCTCCGAAAGACGCACGAGGGTCTCACGGCCCTTGGTGCGCAGGGGTTCGGAGGAGTGCCGTGCGGGGGCGCGCTGGGCCGGGACCAGGGATCGTCCCTCACGGTCCACCGCGAAGCTCTGTCGGGAGGCCTGGGCGCGGTTGAGGGCCGCGCGGGCGTGCGACTCCGCGTCCTGGGTGGTGCGGCCCATACCGATGCCCACCTCGATCGCGATGCCCAACTCCGCCTTGATCCGTTCGACGAACGGCGGCTGCCGGAACCCCTCGGTCGCGGTGACCAGAGAGCCACGGGTGGCCGTGATCATGAACGAGTGGTCGTCCAGACGGTGGGCCGTCGCGTTGATGCGGTGCGCCTCCTGCAACAGCAGTCGGTGCAGGGAGAGCCGCAGTTCCTCACGCCAGTAACGCGGCGTGGACCGTCGGGAGGAGTCGCGCAGGGTCGGTACGTCGACCACGACGACACCCAGCTGGGCCTCTTCCAGGCGGTGGTGGGCGCCCAACAGCCCGGCGGTCTGCAGCGCGCTGCGCACCCCGGCGTTGGTGGGACGCAGCCTGATCACCGGAACCCCGATGGCCTCCAGACGCTCGGCGACCCCGCGTACGCAGGTGATCGCCATCCGGGTGGCCTTACGCCGCCAAAGCCCCTCGTGGAACGAGGTGAGTTGGGCGGTGTTGGTCAGTTCCTCGTGCACGTGGATCCCGTCCACGGGCAGGTCGACCTCGGAGTAGGCCTCCACCACGTCGGCTCGGCTGAGCACGTCCAGACTCGCTCTGGTCGGGTCGAAGCGGTCGTCCAAGGTCGCTCGGAGCAAGGCCTCGTGCAGGCTCGCCCCACCGAGTGGCACGAAGGTCGCGGGCATGGTCAACACGCCGGCCTTCCTCGCGAACTCGTAGGGGACGGGGCTGGCGAACAGATAGGCATCGATCGCCGACCCCAGCCTGACGACCTTGTCCGTCGCCTCTTGCTCATCTCGATACGCGGCGGCGATGAGTCTGGCGTTGAGAGGTCCTGTTGACCCAGGACCCATGAGCATGACCCGTTCGACCACCTCATGGGGTCCTATGACGCCGATCGTCAAATCGCCAGTACGCTGGGCACTCACCTCGGGTTGCTCCCCGCTACCATTCCACGCTCTTCACTATGTGCGCCCACTGGTTTCCCGACCCGATCTCTGTCACGGCATGATTGCCGAGATCGTACCCATTGTGCGGGGCCAAAGAAGATCGTTTTCCATATCAACGCCGAAAGCCCGGGTGGAGGGAAGCCCCCCACCCCGGCTTGAACTGCGCGAACGACTCTTTACGAGCCGGTGACGCGCTCCACGTCCCCGCCTAGCGCGGCGAGTCGCTGCGCGAACTGAGAGTGACCGCGGTCCACCAGATAACCAGGCGCAACGATTGTCTCACCTTCGGCGACCAGTCCGGCGAGAACCAGAGCGGCACCGGTCCGCAGGTCGTGGGCGATCACCTCGGCGCCGCGCAGGTTCGTGGAACCGTGCACGATGGCGCGGGTGCCCTCGACCTCGATCTTGGCGCCCATCTTGTTGAGCTCGTCCGCCAGCGCGAAGCGACCGTCGTAGATGGCCTCGTGGATGTAGCTCTCACCCTCGGCCAGGGTGGCCAGGGCCATCAGCGGCGACTGGAGGTCCGTGGCGAAGCCCGGGAACGGCGAGGTCACCGCGTTGATCGGGCGCAGCGGCACGGACGGGTCCCTCTGGACGTGCAGGACCGCACCCTCCTGGGAGAAGCCCACACCCATCTGCTCGAGCTTCCAACGGGCCACACCCAGGTGGTCCAGGTTGGCACCCACCAGGCTGACCTCGCCACCGGTGGCGGCGACGGTCATCGCGAACACGCCGGCGTCGATGCGGTCGGCCATGATGCTGTGCTCGACGGCGGTGAGCTCCTTGACGCCCTCGACGGTGATCAGACCGGTACCGCCACCGCTGATCTTCGCGCCCATGGCGCTGAGGAAGTCGATGACGTCCAGGACCTCGGGCTCAAGGGCCGCGTGCTCGATCACGGTGGTGCCGGGAGCCAGCACGGCGGCCATGATGAGGTTCTCGGTGCCGGTGTGGGACGGGGTGTCCAGGTACAGCCGGCCGCCGCGGAGCTTGCTCGCCTCCACGTTGATGTGGTTGCGCTCAAGGTCCTCGGTGACCTCGGCGCCCAGACGCGCGAAACCGCGGTAGTGGAAGTCAAGGTTGCGGCTGCCGAGGTTGCAACCGCCGACGCCCTCGATGCGCGCACTGCCGGTGCGGTGCATCAGGGCCGGAACGAAGAGCACGGAGCCACGGAAGCGGGCCGCGATCTCGGCGGGCAGGACCGCCTTCTCGGGGTCATTGAGCCCGGACGCGTCGATCACGACGGTGCGCTCGGCCTCGTGGAACGCGACCTTGGCGCCTACGTGTTCGGCGAGTTCGAGCGCGCGGTACACATCCTCGATGACGGGGACGTTCCTCAGAACGGTACGTCCTTTGGACGCCAACAGGGCGGCCCCGATCATCGGCAGGACGGCGTTCTTCGCGCCTTGGATGAACGCCGTTCCGCTGAGGGGGCGTCCGCCGCGGACGCGGTAACGAACCTCCTGGCCCATGCTCATGTGCTCCTTCGTGAGGCAGATGTGAAAAAAGGTCACCCTCGTCGGGTTCGCCTATGTGGGTTTAGACGCGGGTTTCCCCTGGAACGTTGCGACCAACTTGCGCGTGACCTGCGCGGCCAGTGAACCGGTAGGTTCGCGATGACTCTATAGCAAGGGTCGGCGGGCACCGGCCCAAAACGTGGTATACCCGCAGATCACGGATAGAGTCCCACAAACGCCCAAAGAGGCGTTACGCCTGAGGGAGAGACCAGGGGTCGTGCGTATGGGACACCGTTTACCTCGGCGTCGTGCACAACTCGATCCACCATACGTGCTCCCGAACCTCGATCGGCGCCTGCGTGGGCCGAATCACCCCCGCGTTTCGGCTCACACGCACGATTCCGTGCCGGTCAACCGCTCGTAGATCTCCATGTAACGGGACAGAGTGCGTTCCACCACGTCGTCCGGAAGTTCTGGTGGGGGTGTGTTCGCGGCACGGTCCCATCGGCGTCCCGCGAAGACGGGCCCTCGGCGACCGCCCAGGGCCCGTCACGTCGTCCCGCCGCGCGGGAACCCGAATCAGAGTTCGGCGGCGGCGCGCTCGGCGATGTCGGAACGGTAGAAGGAACCGCGCAGTTCGATCCGGCTCGCCGCCTCGTAGGCGCGCTCACGGGCCTGACGCAGGTCCGTGCCGGTGCCCACCACGTTCAGCACTCGACCACCGTTGGACTTGACGTCGCGTACACCGTCCCAGGCGGTGCCCGCGTGCAGCACGTAGGCACCCTCCAAGGCGTTGGCGGCGTCCAGACCACCGATGAGGTCGCCCTTGACCGGGTCGCCCGGGTAGCTCTCGGCGGCGATCACGACGGAGACCGCCGCGCCCGACTTCCACTGCAACGAACCGATCGAACCCAGCCCACCGGTGTCGGTGGCCTGCAGGACCGCGCCGAGCGGGGTGGCCAGCCGGTCCAGTACGACCTGGGTCTCCGGGTCGCCGAAGCGCGCGTTGAACTCCACCACGCGCAGACCCTTCGAGGTCAGGGCCAGGCCGACGTAGAGCAACCCCTGGTAGCGGTGGCCGCGCCGGTTCATCTCGGACACGGTCGGTCGCACGACCGACTCCATGACCTCGTCCACCAGCCCGGCGGGCGCCCACGGCACGGGGGAGTAGGAGCCCATCCCACCGGTGTTGGGACCCTGGTCGCCGTCGTGGGCGCGCTTGAAGTCCTGGGCCGGCAGCAGCGGCAGCGCGTGCGCGCCGTCGGTGAGTACGAACAGCGACACCTCGGGCCCGTCGAGGTACTCCTCGATGACGACCCGACCGCACTCCCGGGCGTGCTGTTCGGCGACGGCGCGGTCCTCGGTCACCACGACGCCCTTGCCGGCGGCCAGCCCGTCGTTCTTGACGACGTAGGGCGCCCCGAACTCGTCGAGGGCATCGGAGACCTGACCGGCGGTACGGCACACGCGGGCCTTGGCCGTGGGCACCCCCGCGGCCTCCATGACCTCCTTGGCGAAGGCCTTGGACCCCTCCAGCCGAGCGGCCTCCTTGTCGGGACCGAACACCGGAATGCCGCGGTCGCGCAGCGCGTCGGCCACGCCCGCCACCAGCGGGGCCTCCGGACCGATCACGACCAGCTCGGTGCGGATACGCGCGGCGAGCTCGGTCACGGCCAACCCGTCGGTCACGTTGATCACGTGGTTCTCGGCCAGGTCGGAGATGCCCGGGTTGCCGGGGGCGCTGTGGATGCTGGTGACGCCCGGGTCAAGGGAGAGGGCACGGACGAGTGCGTGTTCGCGGCCTCCGCCGCCGAGAACGAGGGCTTTCACTGAAGGGGGCCTCTTCTTCTGTATGGAGGAAGGACGATGGTCGCCGGATCAGACCAGCGAGCGCAGTGCGAGGGTCTCGTCACGCCCGGGGCCGACACCGATGGCGGAGATCGGTGCCCCCGCCATCTCCTCCAGAGTACGCACGTACGACTGTGCGTTCTTGGGGAGTTCGTCGAATTCCCGGACGGCCGTGATGTCCTCGGACCACCCGTCGAAGTACTCGTAGATCGGGGTGGCGTGGTGGAAGTCGGTCTGCGTCATCGGGATCTCGTCGTGGCGGACCCCGTCGACGTCGTAGGCCACGCACACGGGGATGCGCTCCAGACCGGTGAGGACGTCGAGCTTGGTCAGGAAGAAGTCGGTGACGCCGTTGACACGGGTGGCGTAGCGGGCGATCGGAGCGTCGAACCAGCCGCACCGGCGGTTGCGTCCGGTGGTCACGCCGTACTCGCCGCCCTGGGTGCGCAGCCACTCGCCCTGCTCATCGTGGAGCTCGGTCGGGAACGGGCCGGAGCCGACACGGGTGGTGTAGGCCTTCAGGATGCCGACGACCTTGGAGATGCGGTTGGGGCCGATGCCCGCGCCCGCGGCGGCACCGCCGGCGGTGGGGGAGGAGGAGGTGACGAACGGGTAGGTGCCGTGGTCGATGTCCAGGAGGGTGCCCTGGGAACCTTCGAGGTAGACGGTCTTGTCCTCGTCCAGCGCCTTGTTGAGGATCAGGGAGGTGTCGGCGACGTAGGGACGCAGCTGCTCGGCGTAGCCCAGGTACTCCTCGATGATCGGCTCGGCCTCCAGGGCACGCCGGTTGTACACCTTGGTGAGGAGCTGGTTCTTGTCGTGGAGGGCGAGCTCGATCTTCTTACGAAGGATCTTGGCGTCGAACATGTCCTGGACGCGCACGCCCTGGCGGGAGACCTTGTCGGCGTAGGCCGGGCCGATGCCGCGGCCGGTGGTGCCGATCTTGCCCTTGCCCAGGAAGCGCTCGCTGACCTTGTCGAGGGCCCGGTGGTAGGGCATGATCAGGTGCGCGTTGGCCGAGATGAGCAGCCGGGACGTGTCCACGTTCCGCTCCTGCAGGCCGCGCAGCTCCTCGAACAGAACCCCGGGGTCGATGACGACGCCGTTGGCGATGACGGGTACGACGTTGGGGGAGAGGATGCCGGAGGGCAGCAGGTGCAGGGCGTACTTCTGGTCCCCGATGACCACCGTGTGCCCGGCGTTGTTGCCACCCTGGTAACGGACCACATAGTCCACCTGCCCACCGACCAGGTCGGTGGCCTTGCCCTTGCCCTCGTCGCCCCACTGGGCACCCACGAGCGTGATCGCCGGCATTGATCTCTACCTCTTCGCTCGATACCTGAACGGGGCTTTTCCCACCCCGGACATGGATCAACCCCTGGCGCAAGGCAGCGACAGGGGCCGTTGCGTATTGAGGGTACACGACCGGTGGATCCTGGTCAGGTGCGCCTCGGGGCGTCTGGGACGCGCCGTTCGGTGGTGCCGGATGGTGCGGGGGAGAAGGGACCGGATCCCTTCTCCCCGTGCTCACCTCAGCCGTTGAGGGCCTCGTCCGCCTCGGGGCTGGACTCGCGCAGGAAGGTCGAGCAGCGCTCGGCCTCCTCGGCGTCGCCGATCGCCTCGGACGCCTTGCCCAGAGAGTGCAGCGCGCGCAGGAAGCCGCGGTTGGGCTCGTGCTCCCACGGGATCGGTCCGTGCCCCTTCCAACCGGAACGGCGCAGCTGGTCCAGCCCCCGGTGGTAGCCGGTGCGGGCGTAGGCGTAGGCGGCCACCGGCCTTCCGTCGGCCAGGGCCAGCTCGGCCAGGCGCGCCCAGGCTGCGGAGTAGGACGGGAAGCGGCCGGCGACCGGGGTGGGGTCGTCGGCCGCGGCCAGGGCGTCGCGGGCTTCGGTGTCCTCGGCCAGACGTGTCTCGGGCGGCTCGTTCAGCAGGTTCTGGTGCAGGTTCATACGTCCCATCCTGCCATCGAGGTCAGTTCGATTCCGCTCCCCGCCACCGAGCCCGAGCGGTGGAGCCGTGCGTCACCGCGTGCGCGGCCACCGCGGCCACGGCGAGGCCGACCGCCAGCGCCGGAACGGTCGCCCCGGGTAGGAGGTCCGGGGCCCGCCAACCGTCGGAACCCACGTACGCGTACGGGCTCACCCGGTACAGGCCGGGAACCATGTTGCAGGCCGCCGCTCCCAGGAGGATCCCGACGAGAACGAGCAGCCCGGAGGGCACCGCGTTCAGGAAGGGCGCCAGCAGGTACACGGCCGAGACCGCCAGCAGGACGTTCGTGACCAGGAACCACGAGTTCTGGGCATCCGCCGTGGTCGACAGCAGCGCCGGTGCCACGGTCGTGGACAGCAGTACGCCGAGCGCGGCCACCGCGGCCGCCCTGGCCCGTGTCCGGGTCCCGCCCAGCCGCTCCCACTCCCACAGGCGTGGGCGGTTCGCCCAGGCGCCCGCCGTGGCCGCGCACACGCACAACAGTTCGGCGATGGGGATTCGTTGTTCCTCGTTGGGCCAGTCGAACACCGCTATCGGAACCACGGCCCCGGTCAGGGCCAGGCCGAGCGCCGTCGCCACGATGGCCGAGACCAGTGCGACGAGCATCGGAAGCAGGGAAGGGCGCAGCGTCACGGTCACCACGGCAGTTCCTCCGGCTCCACCTCACACGCGGCCAGACGGTCCCCGTCCCGGGCGATCCACGCACGGACCTCGTCGGGGTCGGCATCGGCGAACAGGCCGTCCTCGGAGGTGTCGCCCTCGAACGCCCGCGAAGCGAGCCAGGCCTGAAGCCCCGTTATCACGGCCGCCCTCCGTTCTCGGGCCCGCGCGTTCCGGTCCGTGGCGGCCACACCCTCGGAACCGCACACGAACAGGTCCGGTACCAGCCACGCGGCCGCGTCTCCGGGCACCTGTCGGTACGGATCCCAACCTGGATGGACGCGCATCCAGAGCACTCCGTGAGCGGGACCATCGAGTACTTCGCCGTCTCCGGTGGCCAGACCGTGGTCGCGAACCTCGTTCGGGACGGCGTCGGCCTGCCCATGGGCGGCGAAGACCGGGGCGGCCAGGTCGATGATCAGAGCGAGTTCGTCCGCGTGCCCCTCGTGTACGCAGTAGCGGATCCCGTCGCGCTCCGAGCAGACCTCGTCTCCGTCCTGGGCGTAGGCCAGGAGCGGGAACGTGTACAGGTGGGGCAGGAGCGAGGCCGAGGCCAGGAGCACGACCCCCGACACGTGCGGGACCGAGAACCGCCGGGGGACACGTAGGAACCAGGCGGTCGTCCATGCCGCGATGGTCACCGCCAGAAGGAAGAACCCCAGTCGGTAGGAACCGAGCGGAACGCTCTCCCGCATGCCCACGAAGGGCACGAACGGGAGTTGGAGGGACGTCGCCGTCCAGGGGTCGGCGACCATCGGTAGGGCGGTGAGCACGAAGACCGTGGCGATCGCCACGGGGACGCCGAACAGCCCGCGCGCGAACAGCCCGCACAGGTAGCCGAGCAGGGTGAGCGCCACGAAACCCGCCAGGGCGCCCAGCACCGGTATGGGGCTGACCACTCCCGCACCATGCGTGGCGACCGCGACGGTCAGTGGGATCAGTCCCACGAGGTAGGCGCCCAGGCACCACCCGGTGAGCAGTAGCGCGTGCCGCAGCGGAACGTCCCGTCCCAGACGGGGCTGCCAGGGTTGGGCGAAGACCAGGCTCGCCCGGGTGAACCTGGCCGCCACCAGGGCCGCGGTCCCGGCCGCCACCACGACCGGCAGCCGGGCCTGGGCCCCCACTTGGCCGGAGAGGTACACCCAGTCCAGGGCTCTCCAGGAGAGTGTGCTCCAGGTCCCGGCGAGGGTCAGGGCGAGGATCAGGCCGGCCGGGGCCAGGCACAGGAGCGGTGGGAGCGGCCAGAAGAGCGCGGACGCCTTCACCCGACCTCGGAACGTGGTCACGGACCCTCCCCGACCTGCTCGATCAGCCGGTCGTATGCCCGCTCGAACTCGGAACCGTAGGGGCTTCCCGCGGAACCGTCCTCGATGAGCGCCTTCAGCTCCGGGAAGGTGCCGTGGAACTCGATCCGTCCGCCCGCGAGTACCCCGACGCGGGAGCACAGGTGTGCGACGTCCTCGATGAGATGCGTGGAGACCAGTACGGTCCGGTCCTCGCCCAACCCGGCGACGACCTCGCGCACGCGGAGCCGTTGTCCGGGGTCGAGCCCGGCCGTGGGCTCGTCCAGGACCAGGACCCGAGGATCGTGGGCCAGTGCCGCGGCGATGCCGACGCGCTGACGCTGACCACCGGAAAGGGTGCGTGTGGGCCGGTCGGCGAGGTCGGACAGGTCGACGGACTCCAGTGCCCGTAGCGCCGCCGGCCCGCACTCGCGCCGACCCAGTCCGTGCGCCCATGCCGCGTACGCGACCGTGTCCGCCACGGTCAGCTCACCGGCCAGGGAGAAACGCTGGGGTACGAACCCCAGCGTTCGACGGGCCCGGGACCGGCCGACCGTGGTGGACAGGTCGTGTTCCCCGATGAAGAGGCGTCCCTCACGCACGGGGAGCAACGTCACGATGAGCGAGAGCAGGGTGGTCTTGCCCGCCCCGTTCGGCCCGAGGAGCCCGGTGACACCGGGCTCCAGGGTCCAGGTCAGGTCGTTCAGGACCTTCTGGCGACCTCGATAGCCGAAGTCCAGTCCCTCAAGGGTGACCCGCATGGGTCCGTCCATTTCCATTCGCGAGGAGAGGGAACCGGAAACGAATTCCGGTCAGCACCTGTTGACCCTTCCGGACGACAGTTTGTTACCGCTCGAACTCCTGGCCTCGGTGAAGTAGGTGCCATTGCCGTCGCAGCCACCCGAGGCGGTGAGAGAGCCGTTGGAGAACCCGGTCCGGCTCGTCTCGGCCACGACCTTGTCGGGCCAGGCGGGGCGGTGCTTGCGTACCTGGACGGTCAGGGTCACGGTGCCACCACAACCGGCCCGGGATCCGCTTCCGGAGATGGTGCCACCAGAAACGCGGGGATTGTCGGCGCCCAGACCACAGGCCGCCGACGTTCGCTCCACCGCGCTTTCGTCCGGAGAGGAGGCCCAGGCGGTTCCGGCCACCGATGACCCGATGAGCATGGAACCGATCACGAGTGCGCCAATGGCGGCGATGCGTAGCCCACGGTCACTGTCTTTCACGTTTCCTCATTCCGCGCGGGGAGGCGTGATGGTGGAATCCCCGAAAACCTATCGGGCGTAACCGTACGTTCGGGATCAGTGGCGGATCGCTGTGCCTTTTGTGTCGATGCGCGGTGAAAGGCGGTGTCGGATTCTCCGTGCCGGGAATTCCAGGTTCAGGTGTCGGCGCGGTACGGAAAAGCCGGTGCCCGGTGACCGACAACGGTCACCGGGCACCGGTGCGGGCCGCCGACGGGGCGACGCCGTGGGGTCCTACTTCATCTTGTTGCCGGCGGACTTCAGGTGCTGGGCCGCCTGGGCGATGCGGTCGGCCATGCCGACCTCGGCGGCCTTGCCGTAGGCGCGGGGGTCGTAGAGCTTCTTGCTGCCGATCTCACCGTCGATCTTGAGCACACCGTCGTAGTTCTTCATGATGTGGTCGACGATCGGGCGGGTGAAGGCGTACTGCGTGTCGGTGTCGATGTTCATCTTCACCACGCCGTAGCCGATCGCCTCGTGGATCTCTTCCAGGGTGGAGCCGGATCCACCGTGGAACACGAAGTCGAAGGCGTTGGTCTTGCCGTGCTTGGCGGCGATGGCGTCCTGGGCGTTCTTCAGCACCTCGGGGCGCAGCTTCACGAAGCCCGGCTTGTAGGCGCCGTGCACGTTGCCGAAGGTCAGGGCGGTCATGTAGTAGCCCTTCTCGCCCAGGCCCAGGACCTCGGCGGTGCGCAGGGCGTCCTCCGGGGTGCTGTACAGCTTCTCGTTGATCTCGCCGACGATGCCGTCCTCCTCACCACCGACGACACCGACCTCGATCTCCAGGATGATGCGGGCCTCCTTGGCGGAGGCGAGCAGCTCCTCGGCGATCTGGAGATTCTCCTCCAGCTCGACCGCGGAACCGTCCCACATGTGCGACTGGAACAGCGGGTCCTGGCCCTTGGCCACGCGCTCCTTGGAGATCTCCAGCAGCGGACGGACGAAGCCGTCGAGCTTGTTCTTGGGGCAGTGGTCGGTGTGCAGGGCGATGTTCACCGGGTACTTCTCGGCGACGACGCGGGCGAACTCGGCGAAGGCGACCGAGCCGGTGACCATGTCCTTGACCGAGGCACCGGAGAGGAACTCGGCCCCTCCGGTGGAAATCTGGACGATGCCGTCGCTCTCCGCCTCGGCGAAGCCGCGCAGGGCGGCGTGCAGCGTCTGGCTGGAGGTCACGTTGATGGCCGGGTAGGCGAAGCCCTCGGACTTCGCGCGGCTCAGCATCTCGGTGTAGACCTCGGGGCTGGCGATGGGCATGGCTTGACTCTCCCTGGTTCGGCCTGGAGCGAGCGTCCGCCGGTGCCGCACTGCGCGTGCCGGCGGGACCCCACATGCGGTGCCCGGTGGAAGCCCGTCCGTCGGGGTGGCCCATGGACCGGGCCGTGCGTGCGTGCGTCCACCAGGTGTCGTCACAAGTATCTCGAATCCCCGGAGCCGTTGAAAAGGTCTAGACCAAAATGTCCCGGGGTGTCGGCGTACCCGCAGCTTACGGGGGGCGAACGGCGCTCGTCATGAGGGGTACGAGAGAAGTACGGATTGCATCCCGATTTGGGGCTCCATGTGAGCAAGCAGGAGCTTCGAGATGACTGCTGTCGCTTTTTGCCGTGATACGCGCTACATTCGTCGCCGTGGGAAGGCATAGGAATGATCCGCGAGGCGTTGGCCAGGTGATGGCCATCGTCGGAGCCGTCCTGCTATTGGTCACTCTGGTGGCCCTCGGCGGGTACTTCTTGTACCGATCGCTGCCCGGAACGGGTGCGGGCGTCAGCGCCAACGCGTCCGAGGCCGCGGCCGAGCCGGTGGATTCCGGCGATATGGGCGCTCTGTACATACGTGTGGTGGGCGAGTCGAGCGACGTGTTCGTCCGGGTGCCCGGCGGCGACGTGCTCATGGACCAGGAACTACAGCAGGGCAACTCCGTGCACTACGCGGAGAACACACAGGGCCTTGAGGTCAGCATCGGAGACCCGAGCGCCGTCGAGGTCTACGTCAACGGCGTCGAACAGGACGTCTCCGGCAAGGACCCAGACCACAGCTTCACCCTGACCCCCTGATTCGCCCCGAGACCACCGAACCCTTGAGCCTTGAGCACTCGATTCCTTCGAGGGTCCTGGGGCGGGGTCGATCCGGACCCCGCCCGCCGAGATCACACGTCCAGGTCGGACACCTCGAAGACGGGCCGGTACTCCAGACCCTCCTCCTCCAGGCGGGCACGCGCGCCACGGTCCACGATCAGCGCGACCGCCACCACCTCGGCTCCGGCCTCTCGCAGGGCCTCCACCGCGGTCAGCACCGAACCGCCGGTCGTGGAGGTGTCCTCCAACGCCAGCACCCGACGCCCCGCGACGTCGGGACCCTCGATCCGACGCTGCAGACCATGTGCCTTGCCCGCCTTGCGCACCACGAAGGCGTCCAGCCTGCGACCCCGCGCGTGCGCGGCGTGCACCATGGCGGTGGCCACCGGGTCCGCGCCCAGGGTCAGACCGCCCACCGCGTCGAACTCCAGGTCCGCGACGGTGTCCAGCAGGACCGAACCGACCAGCGGCGCGGCCTCCCCGTCCAGGGTGATCCGGCGCAGGTCGACGTAGTAGTCGGCCTCCTTGCCGGAGGAGAGGGTCACCTTTCCGCGCACGACCGCCTTATCGTTGATCTGGCGCAGGAGTTCATCACGTTCGTTCATGATCAGTGAGCCTAGAACACCCGGTGGGGGTCCGCGGACCTGGCATCCCACCTCGAAGGAGGCGACCTTGACCCAGAGCACAGACGTCATGAGGGTGGAGACCACCGTCGATGGTCGAGAGGGGGCCGAACGGTTGGCCGGTTCGGTCGTCGAACACCACCTGGCGGCGTGCGCGCAGGTGAGCGGGCCCATCCGCAGCTTCTACCGCTGGGAGAACGAGGTGCGATCCGACGAGGAGTGGATGGTCGTGGTCAAGACCGCCGCCGACCGCCTGGACGACCTGGTCGCCCACCTGGTGGAGGCGCACCCCTACGACGTGCCCGAGATCGTCGCCGTGCCGGTCACCGGTGGAAACTCCGAGTACCTGTCCTGGGTCCGTGATGAGACCCGCGGGAGCGGCGTCGCGTGATCGCCGTCCTCCTGCCCCCCACCCTCGGTGTGCCCCTCACCCCGCCCGGAGTGGAGAAGGCCCTCGCCGACACCGGACACCACCCGGTCCTGCCGGAGGTGATCGGCGACGACACCCCGCCGCACGCCGCCCGCTACGTGGCCCTCGCCAGCCTGGAGATCAACCGCCTGGTCGCCACGGAAGCGCCCATCGTCCTGGTGGCCCAGGGCGACACGGGCCCGCTGCTCGGTGCGGTGGGGGCCGCCCAGCGCGCCGCCCACCGTCCGGTCCTGGGCTACGTGCTGATGGACGCTCCACTGCCACGCCCCGGAAGTCCCACACGCGCGGAGATCGCACGTACTCAGGGGTTGGCCGACCTGCCCGTCCCGGCCGAGGAACCCGCCGCCTATCGGAGCGAGCACCTGCCCACCGTCCCGGATTGGCCGGACGCGCCCTGTGGATACCTGCTGACCGACCCCGCCTACGCCCATCCGGCGCATCTGGCCGGCATGCGCGGGTGGGAGGTCCGAGACGCGACGGCCGCCCCGGAAACGGCCGGAGAGGCGCTGGCGGAGCTCGTCGCCGAACTCTTGCGCTGAGCGGATAAAACCAGGTGACAGAGTGTGTCGGCGGCAGCAGAATCTCCGAACATGATCGCCGACCACTTTCCCCCGATGGGGATACGCCTGACCACGCCCCGACTCACGTTGCGGATGCCGACCGACTCCGACCTCGCGGCGCTGGCCGAGGCCGCCGTGGCCGGAGTCCACGACCCGGACACCATGCCGTTCATGTTCCCCTGGACCGACCAGCCTCCGAAGCGGTTGGCCCAGGGCGTGATCCAGCACAACTGGCGGACCCTGGGGTCCTGGACACCCGAGTCGTGGTGCTTCAACGGGATCGTCGAGTTCGAGGGCCGTGTGGTCGGCATCCAGGACATGAGGGCCAGGGACTTCGCGATCCTGCGCCAGGTGGGCACCGGTTCGTGGCTGACCCGGAGCGCGCAGGGACGTGGGATCGGTACCGAGATGCGCGCCGCCGTCCTGCACCTGGCGTTCGAGGGACTCGGCGCGCTGGACGCGGTCACAGGCATGTTCGAGACGTCCCTGGCGTCCCAGGGCGTCACCCGAAAGCTGGGGTATCGGCCGGATGGCGTCCACTACGTCCAGGTGCGCGGCGAACGGGTCCGGGAACTGCGGTATCGGTTGACCAGGCAGGACTGGGAAAAGCACCGGACGGTTCCGGTCGAGGTCGAGGGCCTGGGCCCCGCGCTTCCCCACTTCGGTCTGGGCGACCTACCCGACTGACTTCGCCTCCGTGTCTGGTGAAGGCGGTAGAGCGCGTGCTTTCCTTGACGGGTGCTCGCGCACGAGGCCGGACCGAACGGGGAGGTATGCGATGAACGACCACGTGTACGGAGGATTCGTGCCGGGAGTGGCCGCCGGCATCCCCGCGGCCCCGTACGCGGTCAACCGCCCCGGACCCCGTCAGCCCACCGCGCCGAACCACGCGCCCGGAAGCCCGAACGAACCGCTCTGGCCTCAGGCGCCCCGTCCCGTGGCCAGGATGCCGGTTCGGGGCCCCATCGCGGCCGACGCCTACGCGGACGCGTTCCTCAACGGAAGGCCCCACCCGTACGCGGTGCCGCGTTTTCCGGTGCGTCCGCGTTCGAGCCACCTCGCCCCTGGGCGAAGCGGACGGCCTGGATGAGTCGGGCGGCGTCGCCACGAGTGCTTCAACGTCCGCCGGTTAACCCAAATGACCCATGAGCCCCCGGAAACGTCGCCATAGCTCCCGTGGCTCCCCTTCCCCAAGGGGATACCAGAGGACCGAGGACCACAGTGGTCCGATCGTCTCGGCGGCGACGGGTGCCGCCAGCGCCTTCGCCCGGCCCACCTGCGCGACCACCTCGGGACCCAGGGCCAACCCCAACGGGACGGAGGCGCCGCCGAGCGCCGGACGGTAGTGGGTGTCCGCCGCGCCGGGCACTCTGTGCGCGGTCAGGCTTTGGAAGGAATCCGGCAGTTCGGCCAGAAGTTCGGGCAATGCCGCGTGGTCGGCGTCGCCTGTGACCAGACTCAGGCTCTCCTTCACCCCTTCGACGACTCGGGACACGTTCAACGTGCCGGCGAATCCCGGACCGGAGAAGACCACACGGGTGGGGTTCGGCGCCCGAGCACGGCACAGGTCGGTGAGCCGGCCGGGGTCCCAGGCCATCAGGGCGGGTTCGTTGGTGCCCCAGCCGGTGGGCGGGCCCGCGCACATGAGCTTGGTCGTGTGTTCCACCATCTCGCCCAGACGCAGGTCTGCTTCGGCCGGGTGGATGAAGTGCAGGTCCAACGCGAGCCCGGGGTCGCCTCGCCGTTCGGCCGACGCGGGCGGGGCACCGTCCCGACGTGCCTGGAAACCGAGGCCGTCCTCCCAGAGCAAGGGCATCCCGGTGAGCCCGTCGTAGTGGTCGTTTCCGGGACCCTCGACGACCCACCGGCAGCCGGAGGCCGTCAGCACTCTTCGGAGCGAATGCGTGATGTGAGCGGAGGCCGGGGTGAGTACCTGGAGGCCACGAGCGTCCCGAACCCCAGTGGCGAGTGCGTCCGCGATCGCGGCGGACAAGCCGACGACCGGTGAGTCGACCGCCACGATTCGGGTCTTCTCCGTCTCCACCAACGCGGACGGATGGTCGGCACCCCCTGTGGGCAGGTCCAACGCCCAGCGTTTTCGAGGCTCGGAGGGCCACACGTGTCCGCCGTGGTGCTCGATCACCGTCGCCGCGAACCGATGGGCAGCCTCCGCGGCCCGGGGGTTGCCCGCAGGCGCGCGAACCTCCATCCACCAGGCGTTGTGGGTGAGCCTGTCGGCGGCTTCGTCACCGAGCAGCCGACGCACGTCCGTGGTGGCCTCTACCGCCTGGGGCATCTCCACGGACACGAAGGGGCGGCCATCCTCGTCCCGCAGGCGTACCACCGAAGCCTTGCTCGCACCTCGGATGGTGAAGTCCGGATGAGCGTTTTCGAGGGCGCGAATCACCGAGCGTGCGTGGGGAAGTTCCTCGGTCAGGGCGACCACGTTGTACGTCACTGGGGTTCTCCGGATGCCGGGGCGGTCGGGTTACTCCTGCTCGGCTTCGCGGATCTTTTCCTGGAGCCAATCGGGGATGTGCTCGGGATCCCGAGGAAATAGTTGAAGGTCGTTGTAATAGTCCATGGAGCTTGGCGTTGGAGGCTCGGTCATGGCTTCCTGATCATAATTGAAATCGATAGAGTAGGAAGCTGGTGGGGTGATGTGATAGGTGGCTGAAAACCATGTTCCCTTGCCTGGCCTGTACATGGCATTTCGCAAGGATTCAAACTGCATGCTGAGTTTAGCTGAGGTCCAAAAATGGTCTTTGGAGCCATCTGGCATTACGGCGTAATTCCATATTTCTCCGAAGTGGTCAACGAAGGCCGCAGTGCACTTGATCCTTTGCCAGTCTTCGGGTGCATTGCTAAGTAGGATAATTCCGATTTGCTTGGCGTGCTCGGCTTCGATCTCAGGGTTCAAGGTTGTCTCCCTATGATGGTGTGTGGTGGGGTGTTGCCAAAGGTTAATCTCCTGACCCTGCCGGTGGGGCTGGTGTATTGTACCAGGATTTTTAATGGCGTGTCGGAGATGATGTTACTTTCAGAATAAACACATTCGATTTGAAGTTTTACCCTCTTCCCGGGGTTGGCGGAGAGCACTTCGGAAATTTCCATTTCCATCGCTCTCCAGCTCCGGTCTCTTTTTTCGTCGGTTCCTTTATATTTGTTCATCTCTTCAGGCATCCCGACGAGATTGATTTTCTCTGCCCCTCCTCCGTGTTCTCGTGCGGCGAGGTGCCCTCCATTCCAGGTGACCTGCTCGTACTCTGTTCGGTAGCGCATGCTCGGATCATGCGCAAACTGCATCCTGGATATCTGATTGGCCAGATCATATTCAAGCCTGCTGATGTGGCCAATATTTGATTCATCTCGCCCTCGGATGTTTCCGTTTTTTGTTATATCTCCTTCCATGTATGCGGTTCTTCCCTTGTTGTCTGTGATGTATGTGAATTCGTCTACGAAGTACTTTGCGTTCGGTAGTGGGTCACTGAGTTCAGGGTTCCAATTTCTTGTCTTTCCGCTTTTTGTGTGGACTTCTGTGATTCTTCCGGTGTCGTCGGTGAAATATGTTGCGGCGGGGCGACCGTTCCCTTCTTTGATCTCGTATCTAGTGTTCGGGTCCAAGTCGACTCCCCGGCCGAAAAGACCGGATTTTTGGGGCCAAAGATCTTTGTTGGTGTTTGGGGAAACTATTTTTTCAGGGAAGTCCTTGGGGTTTGACCTACTTGTATCCCAACTACTGACCGGCTTTATCTCATTGGTGGGCAGGGTTCCATATGGAGTCTCTGCGTATTTGATGTCTTCTTTGTCCATGGCCCGATAATCTTCGGGTATGGTTCGGGGGTGGTCGTTGCTTGTTCCGTAATGGTTATAAGGGGATGTGCCGGAACCGGTGTTTCCTTGGCCGTTGCCTTCGCCGCTGTGGGAACCGCCACCACTGTTGCCGCCATCCGAGGAACTCTCCGTGGTGCCGCCTCGGCCGGTGGTGGGGGTATCGATGCCGCCGCCACCACCGCCACCGGCGCTGTTGGTGAAGGTGGAGTCGCTCGACGCGGACGGACCATTGCCGGCTCCCACCAGTTCGGGCGTTCGATGCGCGTCGACGATCTCGTTGCCCTGACGGCGGTTGATCTCCTCCAACAACATGTCGGGATCCTCCGCGTGACGGCGGACGTAGTCCTCCAGATCACGCAGGCCGGTCTCGACCTCGGAGGCAGATACCCCCGAGTCGATCTCCTCGTCCTCGGACCGGGACCGGTCGGACGACGCACCGTCGGTGTCGTCCTGCGGCCTCGTTGGGGAGGGTGACCGGTCGGCGGAGGTGTTCGGCGTGGTGGAACCGCCGTCACCGATGCCGTCCAAGGCGTCGCGTGTCCTGACGAGGTCGGCCAACCACGCCCCACCGGGGAGACTGCTCCAGAAACCACCACCTCCACCGCCTCCGCCTCTGGACAGGTTCAGGTGGGGGACCCCGGGGAGGTGGAAGTCGGCGTCATCGTGGAACCGGGGGATGTCCATCGTGCCGACGTTGTTGGTGGCCCGCAGACCGGTCCGCAGACCCGCCAGGAGCATGGGGACACCCACGGGGGCACCGACACCGGTCGCGGAGAGGACGACGCCGCCGACGATGAGCCCGACGTTGACCACGGTCTGGGAGACCACGTAACCCTTGCGTTCATCCCACTCGTCGGTGGGGACGATGCCCTGCCCGACCTCGCGGATGGCGGGAAGGAAGTTGTCCGTCCACTCGCCGAAGCTGTCCACGCCCCATTGCTCGCCCTCTGGCTTGGTGGGGTCGTAGAAGCCGGTCAGGAGTGAGAGCCCTTCGAGGTTCTCCTCCATGTAGCCGGTGAAGTTCGAGCGCCCCTGCTCTCCGAAGATCGGCATTCCCCACTTGCCGTCATGCCAGGCTCCGGTGACGCCACCGACGTCCTGAGCCGCACCCACGACGATGTCGGCCACGCCGTCCCAGGCGTCCACGACGAAACCCCTGGACACGTTCTGTGCGGTCCCCCAGGGCATCTCCATGCCTTCGGGAATCTCACTGAAGCCGTAGGGGATCTCGTTGCCGCTGTAGCCGTCCCCCTCCATCTCGTCGTACCGGGTGAAGGTGGGCCCGTCGAAGAGGGCGGTGATCTCGTTGGCGCACGCGATCTCCGCCTCCTCCCATTCCTGACGGGTTCTGGCGACCTCGTCGACGAGGTCGTTGTGCTCCTGGACGAGGTCCTCGTCGTCCCGCCAGTCCTCGTCCTCGTTGATCCGGGTGCGCATGGCCGTGGCGTCGCCGCGCAGACCATGGAGTTTGCTCTTGAACGTGCGGACCTCGTTGGCGAAGTCGATCAGCGCGGCGGCCAGGCCGCCGGTACCGGTCTCCACGGTGTCGCCGTCGGTGGCGACCCTGTCGACGGCGGAGAGCATGGTCTCGGATTCGGGTGCCACGTACGCGTCACCGAGTCCGCCCCAGTCGGCGACGATGTCGTTTCCGTCCGTACCGATGTTCTTTCCGGCGCGGCGAAGGTCCCTGGCGTACTCGTCCAGCGCGTCGGCGTCGATCTGCGGGATCAGGATCTGGGAGGGCTCGATGGCGCCGTCGCCGTAGCAGGCGCTCGCCTCCAGGTCATTGAAGAAGGGGTCGTTGAGGGGCAAGGGGGGATTCCTGGGATCAGAGGTTGGGGGGAAGGTCGTCCTCGGTGATGGGGGTGTCCAGGTGCGCGGATTGGGCCTCCGCGGCCATTTCGTAGTCTCCGTTGACGTAGTACTCGGTGGCCTCGGCGCAGCCGGAGAGAGCGCTCGACGTACGTCGCACCATCTGTCCGCAGATGGGGGAGAAGTGCTCCATGAACATGCCGATGGCCGAGCTCACCGGCATGCTGTCGGAGCATTCGGTCGCGGCGCCCTGGATGGCCGTGTCCATGTCGAGGATGTTCCCCGACAGGCCTTCCGTGGCCTCACCGTCGCCGAGGTGTCCCAACACGGTGGTGAGGACGGATCTCACGGTGTCGGTCTGGATGCTCCACTCGGACACGTTTCCTCCTTATGGCGAAATGGCCTCCCGCATCCTTTTCAGGAGGATGCTCTCGGACGGTGATCGGTTCGTGCTCATGTGTGTTCGTTGGGGTGGTCCTGGTCGAGGAGGGCGGTCTGGATGAGGCGGGTGGCGCCGCCACGGGGCATCCACCTGCCCCGACCCGGGGGCAGGGGCGAGGCGTACACGCGCGGGAAGATCTGTCCCTCACCGCGGTCGCCCGACATCAGCAGCGTGCTGCTGCCCACCTCCCGGACCGCTTGGAGCAGTGAGTCGTACATGCCGCGACTCGCGCCCGCGGCGCGGCGGGCGATCACGAAGTGCAGACCGATGTCGCGTCCGTTCGACACGTACGGGGCGAACGGGCTCAACGGCTTTTGGCCCGCGGTGGTCAGCACGTCGTAGTCGTCGGCGAGCACGACCACACGAGGGCCGTCGAAGGCGCCCGGTTCGACCTCCTGGCCCTCCCCGTCCTGGGGGATCCGGTTCTCCATCTCCTTGGCCACACCGGTCGCCAGGCCACCGCACACGCGGGGGTTGGTCGCGTACCCGCCGACGTACTCCGGGGGGACGACGTCGCGCAGGTTGCGTCGGGGGTCCATGATCGCGAACACGACCTCCTTGGGCGTGTAGCGCTCCACGAGCCCTTCGGCGATCATCCGCAGCAGGTTGGTCTTGCCGCACTCGCTGTCACCGATGACCAGCAGGTTCTGGTCCCGTTCGAACAGGTCCAGTCGCACCGGAGCCATGGCGCGTTCGTCCAGGCCGATCGGCAGGGCCTTGGGTTCGGCCTCCTTGTCCGGCAGGGCGTGTACCGAGAGACGGTGCGGTAGCACGCGGACCTCGGGGGCGCGGGCGCCGATCCAGGCACGGTCGATCGCGCGTACGGCGTGCTCCACCACCTCGCCCAGGTTCTCGGTGGAAGGGGCGCCGTCGAATCGGGGCAGCGCGGTCTGCGCGAACAGTTTCATGGTGGTCAGGGCACGGCCGTTGTCACCCTCGCCGATGGTCTCGGCGAGTTTGCGGGCGATGGCCGAGTCGGTCGGGTTGTTGAGCCGAAGCTCCACCTTCTGACCGAAGTTCGACTGCGCGTTCATTCGTACGTCGTTCCACCGGAGCATCGCCGAGACGATGTGGACGCCGTACCCGCCACCGCGCTGTAGCAGCTCGGTGACGATTCCCTCGACCTCCTCGAAGTCGCGGCGCAGGGCACCGAAGCCGTCCACGCAAAGGACGATGTCGGCGGTGGCCAATTCTGGAACCTCACCGCGGGCGTGCATGGCGCGCAGCTGCTCCATCGAGTCGATGCCGCGCTCCCGGAACACCTCCTCCCGGTGTTCGAGCATCCCCCGCACCTCCTCGATGGTTCGTCGGACCCGTTCGGCGTCGGTGCGTACGGCGACGCCGCCCACGTGCGGCAGTCCGGAGAGGGACTGGAGGCCGCCGCCGAGCAGGTCCAGGCAGTACACGGACACCTGGTCGGGGGTGTGGGTGAGCGCCAATGAAAGGACCAGGGTGCGCAGGAGGGTCGTCTTCCCGCTCTGCGGTCCACCGATGACGGCGACGTGACCACCCGAAGCGGTCAGGTCGAGGAGCCACTCGCCCTGCCACTGCTTGGTGGCGTCGTCCAGGAGCCCGATCGGCACATTCAGGGTGGGACGCTCACCGGGGATCCGCAGCCCGTGTTCGGTCTCCTCGGGAGCACCGCAGATCGCGTCGATGGTGGTGGCCTTGGGCAGCGGGGGCAGCCAGATCGCCCGGGTGGGTTCGCCGTGCTGGCCGAGCTGTCCCACCATCACGTCCAACAGGGTCGGATCGGTCGTGCGGGTGGGCATCGCGGCCTCCTCGTCGGGGGACGCCGTCTCGGCGACCTCTTCGGGGGAGGGGTTGTAGGCGGTGTAGAGCCGGGGCGAGGGGGTGACGTTCTCGTCCTCGGGCTCCTCCTCGATGACCGGTCCGCGGTAGGCGCCGGACACGTAGCCGGCCTTGAAGCGCTGGTAGACGGTGGTGTCGACCTTCAGGTAGCCGAATCCGGGCAGGGCGGGCAGGTGGAAGGCGTCCGGGGTGTTCAGGACCGTACGGCTCTCCTCCTCGGAGAAGGTGCGCAGGCCCAGGCGGTACGACAGGTAGGTGTCCAGGCCGCGGAGCTTTCCGCCCTCGATGCGCTGGCTGGACAGAAGCAGGTGCACACCGATGCTGCGACCGATGCGGCCGATGGACAGGAACAGTTCGATGAAGTCGGGGCGGGCGGTGAGGAGCTCACCGAACTCGTCGATGATCACCAGCAGGTGCGGCATCGGGTCGAGCGAGGGGTCCTTCTCGCGCTTGTGCGTGTAGTCCCCGATGTTGGGCACGTTGCCCGCGTCGCGCAACATCTGCTGGCGGCGCTGTACCTCGCCGGAGAGGCTGGCGTGGACGCGTTCGATGAGGGCGGCGTCGTCCTCCAGGTTGGTGATCATCCCGGAGACGTGCGGCAGTTCCTCGAAGGGGGCGAAGGTGGCGCCGCCCTTGTAGTCGACCAGCACCATGCTGACCCGCTCTGGCGGGTGGGACGCGGCCAGGGCCAGCACCAGGGTCCGCAGCATCTCGCTCTTGCCCGAGCCGGTGGCGCCCACGCACAGTCCGTGCGGACCCATGCCCAGTTGGGCGGACTCCTTCAGGTCCAGGACGAGCGCCTGGCCCATCTCGTCCACCCCGATCGGAACGCGCAGGAACGCGCGTTCGCTGCGTGGGGCCCACAGGCGCTGGACGTCCATGTCACCGGGGTCGCGCACACCCAACATGGCGGTGAAGTCGACGCGTCCACCCTCCTGCGCCGTCTCTTCGAGCGATTCGGCGGACAGCCGTAGCGGGGAGAGCATGCGGGCCAGCCCGGTCAGGGTGGCGGGGGAGACGTCGTCGAGGACACCGGTCCGCAGGACCGGGTCGGTGGGACGCAGGTCCTCGACCCTGACCTGGTCGCCGGTGACGGTGACGCGCATGTTCACGTCGCCGGGCTCGTCGATCTGCCGGGAGACCAGGTGCAGCACGGTGACGCCGAGCGAGGTGGGGTCGACGGTGTGGTCGGGGCGGACGAGTTCGGTGGCCACCTCGCCGTGGGTGTCGTGGATGACGAGGAGGCGGCGCAGCAGCTGGTAGGCCTCGCGACGCCCCATACCGCGTCGCACCTCGGAGGCGAAGTCGCTCCGCGATCGCAGTTCGTCGGCGAGCAGGGTGCCGAGGTCGCGGGGGGAGGGGGCGATGAGGCGGGTGGCGACGCCCTGTTCGCGTCGCTGGGGGTCGAGGACCTGGGGGAGCCACAGCAGCCAGGACCAGTCGTCGGCGTGCTCCTCGGGGTAGGAGACGGCCAGCCCGGCGTCCTCGGGGGCGTGGAACACGGCGAACTGGGCGACCATGGCCCGGACCATGCGCATGATGTCCTCGCGTTCGCCCACGACGCTGACGTTGCCCGTCATGTCCAACGGCAGGGTGAACGGCATGTCCGGGATGGTCTCGAAGCGTTGGATGACGCCCTGGGCCTCGGACTGCATGAACGGGTCGGTGGGCGCCAGGGCGGTGCCCTGCTCGGCCAGGTCGAGGGGGCGACCGGAGGCAACACCGGTGCCGACCCGTACCTTCAGGAAGTCGTTGTGGCGCCGGCGACGCTCCCAGAGTCGCTTGGGGTCGCGAAGGACGTCGTAGAGGGCCTCCGGGGGTGGGTCGAGCAGACGCGCGTGTGCCTGTGTCTGCTGTTCCCAGGTGCTCAGTCTCTCCCGTAGTTCCTCCAGGTACTGGAGGTAGAGCTCGCGCTGGTTGCGCCTTTGCCTGCCGACCTGGCCGCGCCTGGAGAACAGCATGAGCAGCGCACCGAGGAGGGCCACGCACAGGACGACCGCGCCCAGGGCCATGAAGGCCGGGTTGCGCATGACCATCATGATCGTCAGGGAGGCCATCATGCCCACCATCGGAAGGATGGCCATGAGCGGATTGCCCTGGGACTTGCCGTCGGGGAGGGTCGGAGGAGCCTCCACCTCCCGGGGCTCCTCGGCGGGAGCCGGGTGGGTGGTGCGTGTCGGTCGGTGTACGACACGGAGGGCCATCGGCGTTCCTCTCGACTCTGGGAGAAGTCATGAGATCGGGCAGGAGCGACAAAACCCTATCGAAGCAGGGATTCCGGCGTTTTTTCGTGTGCCCGCACGGGTGTCGGGGCTTGAAGGGGCAAGGGGCATTCGAGTGCCCTATGGTGATATTCCTCACTATTCTCGGGTTCGTCGAACATTTCGACTCGGGTGGTGAATCGGACGCGCCGTGTGTTCGGGCAGGTCAGCGAAGTGATCGGTGTGCTCGGAGGGGCTGGAAGCGCGGGCGGCACTGTCGGGGCGCCGTGATGGAGTATGGGAACCGTAGGTCTGTTCGGCGCATCCCCTGGAAGTCGGGATCGGCCGAAGCCAATCCTCGTGACAAGGCAGGTGGAAAATGGCGGACAAGGAACTCGATTTCCATCAGGCATCTTTTGCCAAGATGACCAGCAATACCGGTGAATCGGGTGAGCAGCTCAGCACCCTGGTCAACAGACTCGTGAACGCGGTTGATCCGCTGAAGGACAAGTTCGAGGGTAGCGGCAGGAATTCACTCGACGAGCTCCACCGTCGGGCGGAGACGGTGTCCATCCTGGTGGGCGGCGATCTGAACAACCTGAACGAAGGTCAGCGGGAAATGATGAACGCCGTACTCCAGGGTGACCAGGATATGGCGGACTCGACTCAATCCCAGATGAACGCCGCGAATTTCGATGCCGGTAAGCTGCGGGCCTAGATCATTCCTTGGGGATAGTGCGTAGATGAGCGACTACACGAAATACAGCAAGAACGCCTCGGCCGACGTCCAGGAAACGATCACGAGCATCACCGGCGAGTTGGAGACACTCATCGATGACCACGAGATCGATGTCAACTCCGTCATGTCGGAAACCGTGATCGAGGGTGCGGACGTCACCTACCTGGAGAAGGACCAGCGTTGGGCCCTGGCGGCTCATGAGGCCAGGGAGATCATCGCCATCATCCGCTCCGTGATGGAAGAGAACGATGGAATCGCCGACACCGCCCTGACCAGGGCTCGGACCGCCGCAGAGAGCATCTGACCCCGTTCCGGTAGGGGAACGAAGTCACCGAAGGGGAGCACCGATGGGCCGCGACTACGACAACCAGTTGCTCGAATCGGTCGCGGTCCGTCGGCAACGCCTGCGCGAGGCGGTGTTGTTCGGTGGACAGCGGACCAAACGCCGCTTGGACGAAGGGATCGGCAAGATCGTGATCAGCGCCTGCCTGGCCGCGGTCGCGTGCGCCGGGACGGTCGGTTGGTCCTTCGTCAGCAACACCCTCGGCAACCAGCGCCTGGAACGTGAACAGGCCGAGTCCGGGCCGGTGGAGAACGCCATCCCGGCGATCCCCGGCGAATGGGTGGGAGCGCGGGTCGACCTGGCCATGCTCAAGGAGCAACTGGATCAGGCCCAGGTTCCGGAGGACCTCTACGTCCTGCCCGGCGAGCCTCGGCCAGAGCCCGGCACGGTCGGTAGCTACTACCTCATCACCGAGGACGACGAGTTCGGCGCGCTGTCCGTGGTCGTCATGGACCTCGACCAGGGGCGTCCCGGCTACCAGTTCGCCGACGAGGACGAGACCGCTCGCTGGCTCTTCCAGGAACTGGCGACCACCGAGGGTGATCCGGCGACGCTCAGCGCCACCGACGAGGCCGCCGCCGTGGAGAACACGGCGGAGCTGGTGCAGGAGGTCCGGGACGGTTTGGACCAGCGCAGCGCCGAGTCCTACCTGCACACGCTCGACCCGGGGGACATCCTCGACTCCTTTGGTCCGGAGAGTGGGCGCCACCTCTTCCCCGACGGGACCCCCTACGCCGAACGTGGTCTGCCCGACTATGTTCGGACGGACTCCGGTGATCAGGACCTCTATCACCGTTACCGGGTCGTCCACCCGTTCCGGGTGACGGCCACCACCGCCCCGGCGGAGGACGGCGCCCCCGGTGGAGGTATCCGTTTCACGCTCGACACGGCAGGGTTCTCCGAGGTGCCACCGGCGCCGACCCTGCGCTGGCTGATCGGCCAGGGATACGTCGAGCGTGTGGCGGTCGACAGTGTTCCCCGATGACGAAGTTCCCCGATGACGAAGCCGGTCGACGCGCGTGACGCGTCACCAAGACCGTGGCGCACCGCGCCGCCCGCCCAGCAGAATGGAAGGTCATGACCGCTTGGAGCCGCGTGACGATCGTCGGTGAGGAGCGCCGGGTCGACGCGGTACTCCCGGCGAGTGAGCCCGTCGGTGTCCTCATGCCGGAGGTCCTGGAACTACTCGGGGACGAGCCCCAGAACCCGGCCAGGCTGCGCCACCTGGTGACCGCGTCCGGCGCGGTCCTGGCGGGTGAGAACACCCTGGAGGAACGCCGGATCGAGGACGGGTCCGTGCTCTGGTTGGTCCAGGACGAGGCTCCCGTACCCGCCCCCGTGGTGCACGAAGTGCCCGAGGCGGTGTCGAAGGCCCTGGACGACCACACCGGTAGGTGGACCCCCGAAGCGGCCCGTTGGAGCGCGACCGTCTCGCTGGCCGCACTCGCCTTGGGCACGGCCTGGCTCGTCCATGGACACCTGCCGGGAGGAACGGGCCTCGTGGCGATCGCCGCGATCGCGCTGGTACTGGTGACGGCCGGCGCCGCGATCGGACCGACCTGGCGGGAACCGCTGGGTACCGCGCTGTCGATCGCCGGCACCGTGGTCGGGGGCTTCGGACTATGGCGGGCCGGCGACCACTTCGACTGGCCGAACTGGGCCCTGTGGGGAGGGACCGCCGCCCTGCTCTCCGGGCTCGTGCTGTTGCTGGGCCTCACCTCCGGCCTGGGCCGGGGCGGGTTGGCCGGCGGCGGTGTCGGTCTGGCCCTGGCCTCGGTGTGGACCCTGTCCCGCGTCCTGGGCCTGTCGACCGATCTGGTCGCGGTGCTGCTGACCGTGGTCTGTGTGCTCGGGCTGAGCCTGCTCCTGAGGGTCGCCCTCATGATCTCGGGGCTGACGGTCCTGGACGACCGCCGAAGCTCCGGCGAATCGGTGGCCAGGGACGACGTCCTCACCTCGGTGGCCAGGGCGCATCGCAGTCTGGTCATCGCCACCGTGGCGGTGGCCATCGCCGTGGCCGTCGCGGGCCTCGGGCTCGTCACGAACCTCACCCCCTGGACGTCCGGGCTGTGCGTGGTGCTCGCGATCGTGGTGGCGAGCCGCTCCCGGCTGTTCCCGCTCATCGCGCAGAAGGCGGCGCTCATCGCCGCGAGCCTCGTGGTGCTGCTCGCCTTCCTCGTGGAGTGGGCCGCCGGTGAGTCGTGGGCGGTCTGGCCGGCCCTGGCCGTGGCCGTCGCGGTGGCGGCCATCCCGATGGTGGTCCTGGCCACCGAGCAGCCCGAGCACGTGCGCGCGCGTCTGCGTGGTGTGACCGGCCGATTCGAGGTCGTCGCCGTGATCGTCATGGTGCCGTTGGCGGTCGGGGCGTTCGGGACCTTCGAGCGACTGCTCGCGACCTTCTGAAGGGGAGGATGACGATGGGCACCACCAAGGCGGTGCACGGGGACCCCTGGCCGCGCAGGTTGGGCCGAGCGGTCGTGACCCCCTTTCTGCCGACGTCGGAGATCGCCGACGCCATCGAGATGCGCGGGCGCCTGCAGCGTTCCACGGCCACGGGTCGTCGGATCCTCGTGGACGACTTCGGCACCGGTGCGGACACCGCGGTCGTGACCGCTCTGATCGCCCGGGTCCTGGCCCACCACCGTCGGGATCGGGTCCTGACGGTGGACGCCACCGATCGGCTTCCGCCACTCGGTACCCGGTTGGACACCCACGCCGCGCATGCCTTGGGCGAGGGGGTGCGGACCGCGAGCTTCGAGCAGGCCAAGGAGAGCCTCGGTGAGGTGGGGCCCGGCCTGTGGACGGTCCAGGCGGCCCAGAACAACGAGGACGCCTACGCGGCGGGCCTGCTTCCGCTCTTCCGGTTCTTCGGCGTGACGCTGGTGACCGGTGGTTCGGGAGGGGCGTTCGTGAAGGCGGTCGCCGAGACCGCCCACTCTCGTGTCCGTGTGGTGCGGGCGACTCGGGATTCGGCTCGGATCGTGGGTCGCAGACTCGACCACCTGCTCCGTGAGGGCCGACGACACGAGGTGGAGAACAGCGTGATCGTGGTCTTCGACCAGGAGAGGGACGAAGACCCGGGGTTCGACGCCACGCGGATCACCCGCATCATCGCCGAGAGTGGGGCGGAGGCCGTGCGCCTGCGCTACGACCGGCACCTCGCCCAAGGGCTCGCCGTGCAGATGCGCCGGGTCTCGGAGGCCACCCATCGAACGGCGATCCACATGGCGGCGGAGGCCATGACCAAGGCCGTGGCGACGGTACGACCCCGGTACGCGGCAATGGAAGGGAGAGGTGAGTGGGCATGAGCCGGCGCGACGCGGAGGACTCGTCGGAACCGAGGGACGGGTCGTCCCCTCGAACGGACGCCTCTTCCCGGGGGCCGGCCCCGGTTCGACGGGCCCACCCGGGCGCGGAGCGGCACCCCGGGGATCCGGACACGTCGTCTCCCGAGGGACGACCGGATCCTCGATACCCGTTCAACGGTCCTCAGGGACCCCAGAACCTCCAGGGAAGCCAGGGATCCCAGGGTCCGCCGGCTCCTTCGGGGCCTTCCGGTCCTCAGGGAACCCAGAACCCCCAGAGTCCCCAGGGAACCCAGATATCCCATAGCCCCCATAGTCCTCAGGTTCCCCACAACCCCCAGGGATCCCAGAGTCTCCAGGGAAGCCAGGCATCCCAGGGTTCGCCGACTCCTTCGGGGCCTTCCGGTCCTCAAGCTCCCCACAACCTCCAGGGACCTCCCCGGCATCAGGCATACCAGGCTCCCCAGAACCCTTCCGGTCCTCAGGGGCCCCAGAATCCCCAGGCTCCCCAGGCTCTCCAGAACCCTTCCGGGCCCCAGGTCCCCCACAACCCTTCCGGTCCTCAGGTTCCCCAAGGCTTCCGGCCGACCCATGGGCCCGTCCGTCCTCCGGGGCCCCAAGGCCCCCAGAACCCTCAGGGGGCTTTCGGCCACCAAAGGCCGGGGTCACCTCCGGCCGGCGACGTGCCACCGCGGTACCAGGGCGACGGCGCGCCGCCGAGGCGATACACCGCTCCGTCCGGACCTCAGGTCCCCCCGGGCTCTTCCGGACCTCAGTACCCCTGGGCCGGACCGCACACCGCGCGAACGCCACCGTCGGGTCAGGCGCCACCTCCTCCCGGTTCGCGGGCCCCGTCCGGGCCGCCGCGCACACGGGCGAACGACTCGATCGCCGAGGCCTTCCTCTCGGGTACGTCGGGCATGTCCGCTCCGCCCGCTCCGCCCGCCCCGGAACGTCCTCGGGAGGCACCGACTCCTCGGCCGGAAGCGCCACGTCGGGTACCGCCGCCGAACCCGTATCCGTGGGAGGGGCCCCGACCCGAACCGACGCCCCCGCCGAGCGAGCCCTGGAACCCCCCTCCGAAGGACTCGGCGCCCCCTTCGGTCACGCCCCGGCAGGACACAGGACCTCGGGAACCCGTGCCGTGGGAGGCCCCGCGAACCGACCCCCGGGTCCAAGCGGAGCCAGGGCCGATCGCACCCGACCCCCTTCGTGAACCGGACCCCGCCCCCGTCCCGGAACCGCCGTCGGCCCCGCGCCCCGAGGCCCGGGTGGAGGACACGTCCGCTCGTCCGGTGGAGTCGGTTCCGCCCGAAGAGCCGATTCGGACCGAGGGAACCCTCCGGCCCGAGGAACCGCTCTGGCCGGCGGCCCCCGTGCAACCGGCGGCCCCGGAACGGCCCGAACAGCGGACCCGGCCCAAGGACGAGGCCGAATCGTCGGGTGTCGACTCGGAACCGTTCGCGTCGAGCACCTTCGATCCGGTGCCGTCCGCCAAGGGCATCGAGGCGTGGGCCGACATCGTGGACCGGACCCCGCCGATGCCGGGCGGTTTCGAGGAACGCATCGTGAACGTGCGGGCGGTCCCCGCGTCCCTGTTCGGTAGAGCGCTGTTCCGGGTGAGCCTTGGCCGGATCAAGGTCGGGTGACGGGCCGAACCGGGCGGCCACGCCCCTGCGCGAAGGAGAGGGGCGCGCCCACCTCCCCTGTGTGAGCGCGCCCCGGCGCGTTCGTCAACGCGCCCTCCCGTCCGACGTTCCCTTGGGCCGCCCTCTCTCGGGGCCAGAGGGCCCGGGGTGGTCGTCGGGCGGGGGCCGACCGCTCTGCGCGCGTCCCCTCGGCGTCGCGCGGCGGTCGGCGTTGCCGTCCGGTGGGGGCTCCTCTCCCCTCAAGGAGGGCCTGGTCCACCGGAACGGCGTCAGTGGGTCATCGGTCGGATCGAGCACCCCCGCCGTCCAGGGCGTCGAGCAGGGACAAGGCCTCGGCGTGGGTGCCGGGCAACGGGACCGACCACACGGCCGCCCCGTGCTCCCAACCGGTCTGTTCGCGCAGGAGGTCCAGTTCCTCCGCGAGGTTGGGTCCGTCCTGGGTCAGCACCGCGATCCGTGAGCGGTTCACCAGGCACAACGACTCGCCACGGGTGAAGAAGCGGCGCAGTTCGTGACCGAGCACGATGAGCCGCGCCGTCCGCCGCCAAGGGTCGAGTGAGGGGTCCAGCGCCATGACCACCAGACGGTGGTCGAAGGCGGCGGGCACGCCGTCGTCGATGCCCCGGTAGAGCTCGCCCACCCTGGTTCGCAGGTAGCCACGATCGGCCAGTCCGGTCAGCGGATCCTGGCAGTGGTCCCGGTCGCGACCACCTCGCTCCCAGCCCTCGGCCAGGGCTCGGACCATGGCGAACGGTGATCGGTCCAGCCCGATCGAGCGGGTGAACGCGTCCAGGTCCGTCAGGGCGCGCCCGATCCCCACACCCACACGGGCGCGGGCCTCGCCGAGCCTCGCGCAGGGTTCGGTGAGTTCGCCACCGTGCGCGTAGGCCTCACAGAGGACGTCCACGGCCGGGGTCCACCAGTCCTCGGACCGGGACCAACCCGCTGCCTGTGAGCGGTGCCTCCACGGCGTACGTAGTTCCCGAGCGCGGTGAACGTTGCGGCCCCCCGCTCCGGCTCCTACTTCGATCTCGCCCATGGTTCAGCTCCTGGTCGTCGTTTTCCCAGGTGGACGGAGGTGGGCCCGCGCCCCCGCGGTGGGCTCCCTCCGTCCGCCTCACCCCTAATCACGGAGATCGGTGGCGTTCATGACGCGGATAGGGGATATTTTTCGAGAACGTGTTTTCGGACGCCGAACCCACGCCCCCACGTCCGGTTCCGGTCAGCGGTGGGGCTGGACTACGAGTGAAAGGGCGCGGGGTGACCGACGCCGAAGGGGAGTACACAGAGACATTGCTCGGTGACGCTCAGATCATCGAGCAGGTCAAGGGTGGCGACAACGCCGCCTTCGGGGCCCTGTACGAACGCCACGCGACCGCCGCGCGTGGGCTGGCCCGCCAACTTCTGCGCGGTGAGGCCGAGGTCGAGGACGCCGTGGCCGAGGCGTTCACCAAGGTGCTCAGTGTCCTCCAACGCGGGGGTGGTCCCAGCGACGCCTTCCGGCCCTACCTGCTCACCGCGGTCCGCAACGCCGCCTACGACCGGGGCCGAGGCGAGAAACGCCAGGTCGTCACCGACGACATGGAGAGCTACGACTCGGGTGAGCCCTTCGTCGACCCCGCCCTCGAAGGGCTGGAGCGATCCCTGATCGCCCGGGCCTTCCTCTCCCTGCCCGAACGCTGGCAGTCGGTCCTGTGGCACACCGAGATCGAGGGGGTCAAGCCCGCGGAGGCGGCGACCATCCTGGGAATGAACCCCAATGGGGTGGCCGCCCTGGCCTACCGCGCGAGGGAAGGGCTGCGGCAGGCCTACCTGCAGATGCACCTTGCGGGTAGCGGGACCGCGGAGACGTGCCGTCCCACGATCGGTCTCTTGGGCGCCTACGTGCGTGGTGGCCTGGCCAAGCGGGACACCGGCAAGGTGGACCGGCACCTGGACGACTGCTCCGACTGCCGCGAGGTGTACGCGGAGCTGATGGACGTCAACGTCGGGCTGCGCGGGATCGTGCTTCCCCTGGTCGTCGGCTTCGGCGCCACGGGTTACCTGGCGTCCGTTCCCGGTGCGGCCGTTTCCGGCGCCTGGTGGAACCGGATGTCCAAGCGTCGGCAGCAGGCCACGGCGGGCGCCGCCGCGGCGGCCTGCGTGGCGGTGTCCGTCGCCCTGGCGATGGTGGGCGCGGACGCCCCGATCGAGGAGGACCCCCCGACGGCGGCGGCTCCGCCGATCGACGCCCCCGCGGAGGACCCACCGCCCCCGGCCGCGGACTCGGATGACCCGGACACACCGCCCGCCGATCCGCCTGCGCCGGAGGAGCCCGTTCCCGCGCCGGTGCCCCCCGCGGACGTACCCGCGGCCGAGTCGCCCGATCCGCCCCCGCCTCCGAGTGAGCCGGAACCCGTCCCCGAACCGGAACCGGAACCAGAGCCCGAACCGGAACCCGAACCGGCACCCGAAGAGCCCGAGGTACCCGAGGCACCCGCGGAGTGGCCGGAGTTCGCCGTGGGCATCGACCCCGTCGGCTCCCTCGTGCCCGGTGGCGACGGGATCATGGTCCTGGACGTGCTCAACACCGGCGCGGACACCACCGAGGACGTGGTCGCCGAGATCACCCTGCCCCCCGGTGTGGAGATGGTCTCCTCGGGTGGTGCGGGCAGAGCGATCCCGTTGTCGGTCGGTCACGGTGACTGGGGCTGTTCCGCCGGTGGCGGCGGTGGTGAATGCGTGCGGTCGGACATGGCCGCCGGTGAGAGCAGCACCCACTTCCTGGATGTCCGAGTGGCGCCCGACGCCGACGTGGACGTTCCCGCCGACGTGGCGGTCTCCTCCGGAGAGGTGCGCTACACCGCGACCGGTGAGCGTGGCGTGTCCTCGGAGGGAATCCCGGCCAGATACGCCACGGCCGGTCAGGTGCGCTCCGAGAGCGTGGGCAACACCCTGATGACCTGCATCGAACCCGAGCAGCCGGAGAACCCGAAGAACCCGTGGCCCTGGCCGTGGTGGGAGCGTCCGCGGGTGCCGGGGAGCGGGGACGACAACCCCCTGGCCCCGCCCGAGCGGTCACCCGACGCGGAGACCGATGTCGACCCCGACTCCGAGCCGGGTGCGGACGACGCCGATCTTCGTCGCCCTCCCGCGGACACCGGGACCCCTGGGACGGAGGGGGAGGGTGCGCTCGATGATCTCCTCGGGGAGGGAGGGGAGATCGGCGGCGAAGAACAGGAATTCGATCACGATCTTCCGGGGGTCCCCGGGCTTCCCGGAAACGAAGGGTCGGACGGCGGGGAATCCGGTACCGAGACCCCCGAGGCGCCCGAGGCCCCCGAGACCCCGGAGGAGACCGAAGGACCCGAGGCGCCAGAGGACGGTTATGAAGAGGAACCGGAGGAGGACGAGGAGCCGGGCGAGTGCGCGCAGGCCCGCGACCGCTCCGGTGAGCGTCTCGACAACGACAACTGGGTGATGGGGCCCCTGGACGACGACCGGGACCCCACGACGACTTCGTCCAGCGCCGCGACCTGGGAACTCCCCGCGGGCGGATCCGTGCGCTGGGCCGGACTGTACTTCTCCGCGGCGGGCGACCCGAGCGCTCCGACCGCTCGGATCAAGGGGCCGGGCATGGCCTCCTACACGACGGTCACGGCCGCCGACGTTCGTTCCGCCGAGCTGCCGGCCTACCCCGCCTACCAGGCGTTCGCCGAGGTCACCGAGCTGGTGCGTTCAGCCGGCGGTGGCCAGTGGTGGGTCGGTGACGTTCCCGCGACCGAAGGTCGGGGGGCGTACGCGGGGTGGAGCCTGGTGGTGATCCTGGAGGACCCCTCGGTGGAGGGGCACCGGCAGGCCATGGTTCTGGACGAGACCTCGGCGGTCTTCCAGGACGAGGTCGGCGCGCGGTTCCCGGTTTCGGGACTGCTGCCGGCGTCGGTCCCGGCCACGTTCGACGTGGTGGCCTGGGAGGGTGACGCCGATCTGGGCGGGGACCGTGTGCTCTTGGACGGCGTCCCGCTCGATCCACGCGAAGGCGGCGGTGACGCCGGCAACGTCTTCGTGAGCTCCGCGCGAGGCTCGGATGGCGACCCGATGACGTTCGGGACGGATGTGGTCCGATTCGACGCGCGGCTCGGACGCGAATCGGAAATCCGAATCTCCTCCGGACAGGACGCCTTGTTGATGGGCGCGATCGTGCTCACGGCCCCGATGCGCACCTGAGTCGAACATCGGTGCGGAGTTCATCGTGTGCACAGGGCGACCGAAGGGCCCGCGCCGACCGGGAAGGCCTCCTGTGTGTAGCAATGTATTGACGGGGAGTATTCAAAGGCGGCACGCAAAATCAGACAGACTTGGCTAGGCTGTGCCCCGGTCATGGATATGGCCCCAGAGATCGACAGGGAAGGGGGCGGTGTCACGTGGACCGTTGCGCGTTGTTCGTCGACGCGGGATACCTTCTCGCCGACGGCGCGATGGCCGTGCACGGAACCCGGAACCGGGACTCCGTCGCCTGGGACTACTCCGGTCTCGTCCAGTTCCTCAACGAGGTCGCACGGGATCGCACCGGCCTGCCGCTCCTGCGTTGCTACTGGTACGAGGCGGTCGCCGACGACCGGAGGGCCCAGGAACAGGACGGCATCGCCGACATCCCCGGCATCAAGTTCAGAGCGGCGAAGATCCGGCCCGGCCGCCGCGAGGGCGTGGAGGGCTACGTCCAACGCGACCTGACCACCTTGGCCCGCACCGGTGTCCTCTGCGACGCCGTCCTGGTGAGCGGTGACGAGGACATGGCCCCCGTGGTCGCCGACGTCCAGGACCTGGGTGTGCGCGTCACCGTCGTGCACATCTCGGTGGAGGGCAACTGGACCATCTCTCGGGCGCTGCGCCAGGAGTGCGACGACCTGATCGAGATCGGCGCCGGTCACCTGCGCCCGCACGTCAACCTGCTCTCCGGTGGTGGATCCACCCAGGAGAACGCGGCGAAGACGACCACGCCCTTCGCCAACGGACGCTCCCAGGCCCCCGCCGAACAGTCCCCCCACCCGGTGGCCTCCGGGCCCCGGAACGGCATGGTCGAACCGGCCACGCCCTCCACGGGTGGACTCGAAGCGATGTTCGCCGGCACCGGTGGCCAGCCCGTTCCACAGGGCAGCGCCATGGAACAGTTGCGCGCGATGCGTCGCTCGCTGGCCCAACAGCGCGGCGACCACCTCGCCGGCCCCTCGGGCGAGAACGCCCCTCCCGGAGCGATCGACGCCAACGGTTTCCCCTCGGGGGGACAGGCGGTGAACGGCAACGGGGTCTACCCGGGCGCCGGTCAGAACGGGCAGGCCGGGTACGTCGGCCCCCACACGGGCGCCCATCCGGCGCCGCGTGGAGCGGACGGAGGGTACGGGCTGCCGGCCAGACCCGGACCCGCCCAGGCGGCCGGAGGCGGTCCACAGGGCTTCGCCGGAACGGGCCCACAACAGGCCTTCTCCAATACGGGACCACAGCCCGCCTTCGGGGCGGGCACCGGTCCACAGGCCTCGTTCGCGCCCGACCCGCAACAGGCTCCACCCCATAGAAACCCTCCCGCCCCCGACCCCAGGTTCGGTGGCGGACACGGCGAGGAGCAGGGGTTCGGAGGTGGGGCGGACACAAACCCTACCTATGGGACCAGTACGGCAACTGACACCGCGCACAGCGGTGGCGCCGCGCCCCGTTTCGGGGAACGGCGACCTACTGGTCCCGAGTACGACGGCCGATTCGGCCCCGGCGGTTACCAGGAATCCACTCACAGTCCTGGATATGCCCAACAGACGGGGCTCGGCGCGCATACCGTTGATGATGCGGTGCACATCGCGCACAAGGAAGGGAACGACTTCGCGGAGTCGATCGCACGCGAGGCGCCGGTCCTTTGGGTGGAGGCCGTCCTCGCCCGCAGGCCCCGGATGCCCTCGGACCTGGAGGCTCGTCTGCTCCAGGGATCCTCGCTCCCGATCGACCACCTGCTGCGCGACGAGGTCCGAGATGGACTGCGCCAGGGGTTCTGGCAGGCCTTGGAGCGTGCCAGGCCCTGATCGGTGGGTGGGGAGAGCGAGTTGGGATGGGGCGATGCGGTTGACCCACGTGACGACGGCAGAACTCGACCGGTTGGAATTCCACGCCGTCCGATCCGGTGAACACGGCCGGACCGCCGCCCGACTACTGGACCTGGCCAACAGCGTCGACGCCGGTAGCGAGGTCACGCGGGCGGAGCTGTTCGTACGCGCCGGAGAACAGTGGGAGATCGCCCAGGAGTTCGAACGCGCCTGTTCCGCCTATCAGCGGGCCATAGACGATGGTGGCCCCACCGTGGTCGACGCGCACGCCCTCAGCGCCGGCGCCCTGTTGCAACTGGACGAGCGGCAGCAGGCCGAGGGGCACCTCAAGCGGCTGGAGACCGGTGAACCGGTCGGATTGCCCACCCACATCCACGTCACCGAGGCGTTGTACGCCCACGACGACCTGGAGGGCGCCGAACGGTGGGCCACCGTGGGCGCCCGACGACACGCCGGGCGCCCACAAAGTCCGTGCGATCGGGATCTGTTCCTCGAACTCCTGCGGATCCGATTTCGGATCAGGGCCGACCTCGGGCTGGCGGAGGATGATCTGGACCTCCTTCTCGACCAGGAGTGACCGCGCGATCCGACGAGATCGTAGGCGATCGGAGCGGGCGGCCTCCGGTTCGGTCGTCCCGCGCGTGTCCCGTGGTGGCGGGTTTCGGGGTGGGGCGGCGGCGCGGGTCGAGCACCGACAGACCGGGATCGGCCGGCCGCGAGTGAGGTTTCCTACCCTGCCCAGAGGTGCCGTGGCGGACACCCGGGCGAGGTGCCGGGTGCGTTCGTCCCGGGAACGTCCTAGGCTGTGACGCGCCCCCTTCGGGGACCCCTCCCGATACCGTCGCGCAGCCCCGTTCCGGCGCTTTCATACCACGCCCGGGAGGCGTGTTCGACGATCGTCGAAGAATCTGAGAAATCAGCGACACGCCATCATCTTGCGGTGTTCCAAGCCGCCATCCCCTAGATGTAGTATCTGTCCCGCTGGTGGTTCACCGGGCTCGCAAGGGGCCGGTGACGCGAGAGGGAACCCGGTGCGAGTCCGGGACTGCCCCGCAGCGGTGAGTGGGAACGAAGGTCGTCACGCGCACCGGGAACCCCCGAAAGGTCCCGGGAAGCGACGGCTCGGTAGGGCGCCCACGAGTCCGAAAACCTGCCATCGGCACACACCCCCAGGTGTGTACAACGTCGGGGCTTCGAGGGAGAGTCGCCGCGACCCGACGATGGATCGCACGCATCCGGTGCGGCGATCCATCGTTGTGAGCCGCACGCTTGTCACTTGTGCCCCCGCACCCCCACCGGGACTCTTTTACCGAGGTTGGAGCCGCTGTATGACCCTTGACGTCGAGGCCGTGCCCGCATCCGTTCGGCCCGGACCGAACAACGAGGGCGGTCGTCCCGCCGCCGTCGACCGGATCGAGCATGTCGTGGCCGAGGCCTGTGCACGGCTCTCCGGCGTTTCGGCGGAGAAGGTCCTGACCGAGGCGCGTCGCGGGTTCTACCCGGGCATCGCCGACGCCGAGGTCGAGCTCGGCGTCGTCATGGCCGCCCGCAGCTTCGTCGAGGTCGACCCGAACTACTCCTACGTGGCCGCTCGCCTGCTGCTGGACAAGCTCCGCACCGAGGCCCTGAGCTTCATCGGCGGCGCTCCCGAGACCGCCACCCAGGCCGACATGGCCGAGGGCTACGCGGGCTACCTGGCCGCCTACGTCGGTCGTGGCATCGACCTCGGGCAGCTCGACCCCGCCCTCGCCCGGTTCGACCTGGGGCGTCTGGGCAAGGCCCTGCACCCCGAGCGCGACGAGCAGTTCACCTTCCTCGGCATCCAGACCCTGTACGACCGCTACTTCCTGCACAGCGACGAGGTCCGCTACGAGCTGCCGCAGGCGTTCTTCATGCGCGTCGCGATGGGTCTGGCCCTCAACGAGGACGACCGTGAGGCCCGCGCGATCGAGTTCTACGAGCTGCTGAGCTCGTTCGACTTCATGGCCTCCACGCCCACCCTGTTCAACGCGGGCACGGTGCGCGCGCAGCTGTCGTCCTGCTTCCTGACCACGGTCGGCGACGACCTGCAGGACATCTTCCACGGCATCAGCAACAACGCCATGCTGTCCAAGTACTCGGGCGGTCTGGGCAACGACTGGACCCCGGTCCGCGGCCTGGGTTCCCACATCAAGGGCACCAACGGCAAGAGCCAGGGCGTCGTCCCGTTCCTGAAGATCGCCAACGACACCGCGGTCGCGGTCAACCAGGGCGGCAAGCGCAAGGGCGCGGTCTGCGCCTACCTGGAGACCTGGCACATCGACATCGAGGAATTCCTCGACCTTCGCAAGAACACCGGTGACGAGCGCCGCCGCACCCACGACATGAACACCGCGAACTGGGTTCCGGACCTGTTCATGCAGCGTGTGGAGGAGCAGGGCACCTGGACCCTGTTCTCGCCGGACGAGGTCCCGGACCTGCACGACAAGTACGGCAAGGACTTCGTCGAGGCCTACGAGAAGTACGAGGCCGAGGCCGAGGCCGGTCGTATCAAGGTCTCCAAGAAGATGCCCGCCGTGGACCTGTGGCGCCGCATGCTCACCATGCTGTTCGAGACCGGCCACCCGTGGATCACCTTCAAGGACCCGTCCAACCTGCGTTCGCCGCAGCAGCACAACGGCGTGGTGCACTCCTCCAACCTGTGCACCGAGATCACGCTGAACACGAACAAGGACGAGGTCGCGGTCTGCAACCTCGGTTCGGTGAACCTGCCCCAGCACGTGGGCCCGGACGGCGTCGACGTCGAGCGTCTGCGTCGTACCGTCCGCACCGCCGTGCGCATGCTCGACAACGTCATCGACGTGAACTTCTACACGATCCCCGAGGCGCGTCGCGCGAACATGCGTCACCGCCCCGTGGGTCTGGGTCTCATGGGCTTCCAGGACGCCCTGTTCAAGATCCGCACGCCCTTCGCCTCCGAGGGCGCGGTGAACTTCGCCGACGAGAGCATGGAGCTGATCAGCTACTACGCCATCGAGGCCTCCATGGAGCTGGCCGCCGAGCGCGGCTCCTACGAGAGCTTCGACGGTTCGCTGTGGAGCCGCGGCATCCTGCCGATCGACTCCCTGAGGCTGCTGGCCGACTCCCGCGACGGTGCCCTGGAGATGGACCGCGGCGAGACCCTGGACTGGGACTCACTGCGCGAGCGCGTCAAGACCACCGGGATGCGCAACTCCAACGTCATGGCGATCGCGCCCACCGCGACCATCGCCAACATCACCGGTGTGAACCAGTCGATCGAGCCGGTCTACCGGAACCTGTTCGTCAAGTCGAACATGTCCGGTGACTTCACCGTCGTCAACGACTACCTGGTCCGCGACCTCAAGGAGCGGGGCCTGTGGGACGACGAGATGGTGTCCGCGCTGAAGATGCACGACGGCAGCCTCGGTGAGATCGACCGGGTCCCGGACGACCTCAAGGCGCTGTACGCCACCGCGTTCGAGGTCGACCCGACCTGGCTGGTGGACGCGGGTTCGCGCCGTCAGAAGTGGATCGACCAGGCCCAGTCGCTGAACCTGTACATGGCCGCGCCCAGTGGTAAGAAGCTGGACACCCTGTACCGTCGCGCTTGGCGCTCCGGGCTCAAGACCACGTACTACCTGCGTTCGCAGAGCGCCACCCACGTGGAGAAGAGCACGCTGAAGGGCACCGACGGCCGCCTGAACGCCGTGTCGGCCACCCCGACGCCGGCCGCCGCGCCGAGCCCCGTCGCGACCCCGAGCCCGAGCCCGAGCCCGGCCGCGACCCCGAGTCCGGCAGCGAGCCCCCGCCCGGCCCCGGCCCCGGTCACCGAGCCCACGGAGCCCGAGGACGAGTTCGAGATCATCGAGGACCAGGCGTGCAGCATCGATGACCCCGAGTGCGAGGCCTGCCAGTAGGAACGCCCGGGGCCGGCGGGCGACCCCCGCCGGCCCCTCCTCGCCCCTCCACTCCCGTAGACGACCCGGTACGACCGGAGAACGGAACACGAGCATGACCGCGGTTTCCGAGAACAACGCCGCCTCCACCGGTCTCGGTGAGATCCAGCGTGACGCCGAGCGCGTGAACGTCGACGACAAGGCGATGATCAACGCCCGCGCCGACGTGAACCAGCTGCTGCCCCTCAAGTACACGTGGGCGTGGGAGAAGTACCTGTCGGGGTGCAACAACCACTGGATGCCCACCGAGGTCGCCATGCAGGCCGACATCGCGCTGTGGAAGTCCAAGGACGGGCTGACCGACGACGAGCGCCTCATGCTCAAGCGCAACCTCGGTTTCTTCGCCACCGCGGAGTCCCTGGTCGCCAACAACATCGTCCTGGCCGTGTACCGCCAACTGACCAACCCGGAGTGCCGCCAGTACCTGCTGCGCCAGGCCTTCGAGGAGGCCGTGCACACCCACACCTTCCAGTACATCTGCGAGAGCCTGGGCCTGGACGAGGGCGAGCTCTTCAACATGTACCGCGAGGTCCCGTCCATCACGGCCAAGGACGCCTGGGCGCTCAAGTACACCCAGAACCTTGAGGACCCGGAGTTCCGCACCGGCACGCCCGAGGCCGACCAGGCGTTCCTGCGGGACCTGGTCGCGTTCTACGTGATCTTCGAGGGCATGTGGTTCTACACCGGCTTCGCGCAGATCCTGTCGCTGGGCCGCCGCAACAAGATGGTCGGTATCGCCGAGCAGTACCAGTACATCCTGCGCGACGAGTCGATCCACCTGAACTTCGGCATCGACGTGATCAACCAGATCAAGATCGAGAACCCGCACCTGTGGAGCGAGGAGTTCCAGGCCGAGGTCCGGCAGATGCTGATCGACGCCTGCGAGCTGGAGGTCTCCTACGGCCGCGAGACCATGCCGCGCGGTGTGCTGGGGTTGAACTCCGAGCTGTGCGAGAAGTACATGCACTTCATCACCGACCGGCGCGCCGAGCAGATCGGCCTGCAGCCCATCTTCGGTGAGACGGAGAACCCGTTCCCGTGGATGTCGGAGATGATGGACCTCCAGAAGGAGAAGAACTTCTTCGAGACCCGAGTGATCGAGTACCAGACGGGTGGCGGCCTGGACTGGGACTAGATCCTCTTCCCGGGAGAGACCTCTCCCTCCACGGCCCGGGGCGGGCGCGCGCCCCGGGCCGTTCGCGTGCCCGAGGAGGGTGCCCGGGTTCCTGGCCGGTTCCGGTAACGCGCTGACCGGAGGAGGCCAGAACCCGAACGAAGTCGCGTCGCCCGCGTCGAAACCGGGTGCGACCAGGAAGTTCCTGGCGCGGAGGGGAGCGACGTGGAACATTACTTCGGTGCTGAGCGGCACCGGACGCTGCGGGAGGAAGTACGCGGGTTCGCACGGCGGGAGGTGGAACCCCGGGTCCCCGAGATGGAGCGACGCCGTCGCGTCGACAAGGGCCTCTCCCGGCTGATCGCCGAGCAGGGCTGGCTCGGGGCGACCGTGGACCGAGGCTACGGCGGGATGGGACTCGGACACCTGGCCAAGACCATCATCATCGAGGAACTCTCCAGGGTCAGTGGGGCGATGGGCGCCATGGTCCAGGCCTCCCAGCTGGGGGTCGCCAAGATCGTGCACTTCGGCGACGAGGCACAGCGTTCGACCTGGCTGCCCGAGGTGGCCGCGGGCCGTTGCATGCCCACGATCGCGGTCACCGAGTACGGCTCCGGCGGGCACGTCCTCGGGATGACCACCAGCGCGGTGCGCGACGGTGACGAGTACGTGCTCAACGGGCAGAAGGTGTTCGTGGGCAACAGCCACGTCGGTGACCTGCACGGCGTGGTGGCCCGGACCGGCCCCGGATCGAAGGGCCTGTCGGCGTTCCTGGTCGAGTCGGACCGCCCCGGTTTCTCCCTGGGCCGGCACGAGGGCACGATGGGGTTGCACGGCTTCAGCTTCGGTGAACTGCGCTTCGAGGACTGCCGGATTCCGGCCGCCAACATGCTGGGTTCGGAGGGTGATGGGCTGTCGGTGGCCTACTCGTCCAGCGTCCTGTACGGGAGGGCCAACCTGGCCGCGGTGGCCCTGGGCATCCACCGCGCCCTGGTCGAGGAGACCAGCGCCTATGCCCGCCGACAGCATCGCTACGGCAAGCCGCTGGCCGAGGTCCCGGCGGTCAAGCTCAAGCTGGGCCAGATGCAGTCCCGGTTGATGGTGGCGACGCTGTCGCTCTACCACGCGGTGTCGTTGCTGGACCAGGGTCTGCCCTGCGATCACGAGCTGATCAACGCCAAGCTCGTCAACGTGGAGTACGCGCTGGACACCGCGCGCAACGCCATGGAGGTCCACGCGGCCCGCGGTCTGTACACCGACAGCCCCGTCGAGCGGTACCTGCGCGACGCCCACCACATCTTCGCGCCGGCCGGCACGAGCGACGTCCAACTCCTGCGGTTGGGAGAGGTCGCGTTGGGCACCGACAAGGGTCAGTGGTCCGAACGCCTGGCGGGTCGGCTGAGGACCGCACCGGAGCCGTTGCTCTCGGTGGGCTGACATGAAGTGCGGGGGTGGGAGGGGAAGAGACCGCCCCCGCCGGTCAGGTCAAAGGTAGGCCCTTTGAAAATGCCATCAAAGAGGCACGAAGAATGACACTCGATACCAGATTTCCCGCCGAAAGGAAACGGTCTGGTCACCACATGGGAACGGTTTGACAAACTGAAAGGATGTCCGGTTTGGGGCTCGCGTGGCAGGTGTTGCTACGCTACCGTTCCGATCATCACTTCCCGCCGATCCAGTGCGTGCTTGCTTTCATCGCTTGCTGCCCGTGATCCGTTCCGGGCTGCCAAGTCATCATAGTCCATAATATGAGATCGCCCGGGCGCTGTGCGGGAAAAGGCCAAAGTCAACGAAGACCAAGGGCAGGGTCGGCGCATGTTCGAAACACACATGGGGAACTCCCAAGACTTCTTCGGTAGGTGGCGCAAGTCGCACTACTCCTACGACATCGGTGCCTGCTGTGAAGTGCTCAACCTGACCTCAGGGGAATCATTCTTCCGTGACTCCGTTCACCCGGAGGATGCGCAGTTGAAGTTCGAGAACCGTGAGTGGACGACCTTTCTCGCGGTTTCGAAGGGATCCTTCTAGCTCTTTCGGTGTTGGGGCCTGACAGGTCCCGGGACGCGACCTCCCACCCGGAGTGTTCCGAGTGGGAGGCGGTAAAGGCCGTTTGTTGGGTAGGGAGCGCGGGGTAGGTTCCTGCGTGCCCCGAGCCCGGTATTCGAAGCGGAGCCGCACGGTGTCCGACACTTCACACCACAATTCCCTCGAACATCTTGGACAACATGAACCCGCCAGGGTCGAGTCACGGATTTCGTGGGTGTCCGGCCAAGCGGTCCAAGCCAGGGACGTCCACGGTGGTGTTCATTTCCATGGCTCCAGCGGCGTTCTACCGCGCCAGGCCATCCCCCGTGAGCTGCCCAGCGACGTACACGGAGCCTTTTTCATCTTGCTTCTCGGAGCTGAAGGACCAGCACAGCACGGGTGATCTCCCCGGCCCGCTGCGGGCAGCAGCGCAGGCGGCGCAGGA